>DAIDJJ010000001.1:0-50810 GCA_027451385.1 Spirochaetales bacterium
GTTTTTGGCTTTCTCCTGATCTTCGTTTTGTCGTGCTTTTAGTAGATGGCCGTACTTTGTTAATGAAATCTACAGGTTATTTTTCAGACGATAATGCGCCTTGGAAGGGGGGGGCCTATGTCCCTCTGCCGGGTAGCAGTCGAGTCCAACGAGTTCTATGGAACCCACAAGGCGCTCAGGTACTGGTTACGAATCTGAGAAATCCGCTTTCAGCTGTTTTTCAATTGTCTGAAAAAGGAGCCGCTTTGTTGGCACAAGGGGCAGATTTTCTAGACTTGTCAGCTTCCCCAGACGGCAAGAAGGTGCTGCTAACGACAAGTTCGGGAGTGTCCCTTCGCAAGTCCACAGACTTTTCAGAAGAAGCCTTTTTTCCCCAGGAAGGAACCAAGGCAGCTTTTTGGCAAGGTCAGGACGTTCTTTTGTGCTCTCGAGCCGGGGTAGAAAAACTGTCTCTAGAGACTGGTCTTCATACCCAGTTGGTCTTAGGGGAGGCAGAGGCTTTGGCCTTCGATGAAAAAGGCGTTCCACAAGCCTTAGCAAGAGGACAACTTTGGTCTTGGACTCAAGGTGTATGGTTGCCGGTTTCTGGTCACACTTTACCCCCGACTCAAACTGAAAACAAAGTTGTGAGGGTTTTTTTACAAAGCCTCAACTCTGTCGTTCGTAACCGCATTATGGTTAGACTCTTGGCACGTTCGGCCACCGTACCTCTCTTACCTTCGCCCTTACCTCAACCTCAAGAATTGACGGAAAGGCCAGAAAAACCTTCGTTAAAGGGGGTCTTTACGCACGGTGCCAGAGATGAAAAGCGCGAAATTGCTTTAGTGTTTTTAGCTCAAGACTCCTCTTTAGGAGTGGGAGAAGTTTTATCGACGTTGCGTTCCTGGAAAGCTGGGGCAACATTTTTTATCAATGGAGACTTTTTACGCAGACATCCTGAAGCGTGCCGTGCCCTGGCCGCTTCAGGGGAAGAAATGGCTAATGGGTTTTATATGCCGTTCCATTTTTCGGCGTCTGATGCCTCGGGGGCCTTTATTCCCAAAGGGTTAGCTCGCCAAGAAGACGATTGGCATCGCATAACAGGTACCGAGTTATCACCACTCTGGTGGCCACTAGGGGATAAGGTTGCTGTGGCTCAGGCGGCTGCTCAGGCTGGTTACATCACCGTGGGAACCGATTTAGACTTACCTCAACCCACCGAGGGCCGAATTCCTTCCTCGAAGTGGATCGAAGCGGTATTAAAAACCATTCGTCCAGGGGCGATTTTGTCCTTGACCCTTGGGGTCAGAGATAGTAAAACGGGGGACAGCTTTTTTCACCGTTTGGACCTGCTGTTGGATGCTTTGAAACAAGCCGGCTATAGTTTTGTTTCTGTTTCGAAATTACGGGAACATTCTCAGAATTAAACGAGAATTCATACCTTTTTATTTAAGGCAAAATAAAAACCTGTCGAAACTGAAACGTAGACCTAGGGTTCCAGGAGGGGGAGCATGAGTGTTCTGAAAGGTCCTTTGAGTGCTTACCGAGAGGTTTCGGTAAGGACAGCCAGCCAGGGGAAGCTGATTGTCATGCTGTATGACGAAGCCATTAAACAGACTGAGATTGCGATTAAGCTACTGAAAGAAAAATCCAAAAAGTTGGATGTGGTGCACAATGCGCTGATTCGGGCTCAAGACGTCATTACCGAACTGATGGCTGGACTGGACTTTGATCGGGGTGGGGAAATGGCACGCAACCTTCTTAGCCTTTACCTGTTTTTTAATGAAAAACTTCGTGAAGGCAACCTCAAAAAGAGTGAAGAAATTTTGATTCCTGTTCGGGATTTTTTAACAGACTTACGTGGGGCTTGGGCTCAAATTGCCAATGTTCGTTCTGAAGACGCGGGAACGGGTTCGATCGGCGTCAATATCGCGGGGTAGCTAGGTGCTGGCGAACTCAGAGTTAGAACGCCGCGTCGCCTTACTCAAAAAACTTAAAGAAACCCTTCATCAGCAGCGTGAAAAGTTCTCGACTTACCTCCAGGTGCTTGATCAAGAACAATCCAGTGTTCAAGAAGGGCGCTTAGAAGCACTTCAACAACAGGTGAAAATCGAAGAAGCCTTAGTCGCTGAAATTGGGACGTTTCAAAAGGTGATTGACCCGCTTGAAGCGGTATGGAAGCAATCTAACCCAGAGACCGAGGACTCAGAAGTCCTCGAATTGAAGCAGAACTTGGACTTGCTAAAAGCCCAAGTCCAAGAGAAGAATGCCCAAAACCGGAGTTTACTCTCGGCAAAAATGGAAGAAGTTCGCTCAGAACTGCTAAAAATTCGCCCTAGACCCAAAAATCCTTATGGTTCTGGTTCCTCTACGGCGAGGATGATCGACATCTCAACCTAAAACATGACCAAGAAACATTTTTCTGCATTCTTAGGACTACTTCTGCTGTGGGCGGCTCCCTTTGCCTTTGCTGAAACCCCTTCTTTTTCTAACGCAACTTTGTTCCATTTTGGTTTTCGTTGGGGGGATGGTGTCACTCTGGAGTACCAGGGCCTTGTTAGCGGCACTGCCTTTGGTCTGGATCAGCGTTTGGCCGAACGACTAAACTTGTTTCCCTCAAGCCGTAAGTTTTTGCAGCGCTATCAAACGCTTGATGCCTGGGGAAACGGTTTGCTTTGGGGTGGGCTTGGGGTAGCCGTAGGGGGTGTTCTCTTTTCCAATGCAGGAGTCAACGCCTCAGGTTACGTCGTAACAGGAACCATTTTGACAGGTTTAGTTGGTATGCTCCTCGGGGAACTTGTTCAGACTTCGGCACAAGACTTAGCCGCGAGAGCTGCAGATGCCTATAACGACTTTGTCCTTTCCTCCTTGTCCAAGGCCCCCTAAGCTTTTAATATCGAAATATGGAAAACCGAGTCCTTTTAGTGGACGCCTTTGGGCAAATCTTTCGTTCGTATTTTGCCTTTGCGGGAAAACCGCTGTTGTCACCAGATGGTCGCAACGTCAATGCCGTGTTTGGTTTTATCAAAACCTTATTTCAGTTGATTCGCACCTACCGCCCAACCCATGTGGCAATTCTTTATGATTCACGTACACCCACTTTTCGTAATGAGATGTATCCAGACTATAAGGCCCACCGAGAGGCGGCACCAGAAGATTTACTTTCTCAACTCCCTATGATTGAAACTTTGTTAACAGAAATGGGACTGAAGCTGTTGCAAAAAGACGGTTTTGAAGCAGATGATTTGATTGCTACGTGCGCTAGGGTGTGTCAGGCCGATCAAACTGTCTGTTGGATTGCCTCCAACGATAAGGATTTGCTTCAATTGGTAGGCGGGAGTGTTAAGGCTTTGCGTTCCGATGGACGGGGAGGCTACCGCGAGTATGGTGCTGAAGAGGTGTTTGCCGACAAGGGGGTTCACCCCCACCAGATTCTGGATTGGTTAGCTTTAGTCGGGGATTCTTCGGATAATATCCCTGGCGTAGCTGGGATCGGCGAGGTAACCGCGAACCGGCTTTTGGCGGAATGGGGGTCTTTAGACAATCTTTATGCAAACTTAGCGAAGTTAAAAAGTGCTTCACAGCGGGAAAAGCTTGAAAAAGGACGGGATAGTGCCCTTTTAAGCCGTCAGCTGGCTCAACTTCGTGAAGTGGATTGCGGTTTTTCCTATGAGGCCACTCGTTTAGAATGGAATCTTCAAGGGAAGGCGGCCGAGCTTTTTCAGTCCCTCCAGGCAAAATCCCTCTTGGCAGAATGGAAAGCCTTGGGAAATGCCAAGGCGGGTCAACTGTTTTTTGAGGCTGAGAGTCCACCACCCTCTGGCCCCCTCCCTCTTCATGGCACGTATGAAACGATTGTCACTACCGAACGTTTACTTTTTTGGCGAGATAAACTGCGCCGTGCTGGCGCGGGAGCCATGGATTTTGAAACAGATTCCTTAGACACCTTTTCGGCTCGTTTATGCGGACTGTCTGTGTGTTGTCAGTCTGGTGAGGCCGCCTATATTCCCTTATTAGCCGCTGACGATGACAAATTTTCAGGGCCATGGTTGTCTGAAAACGACGTCTTGACGGCCTTTCGACCGCTTTGGGAAGATCCCTCCTTTAAGCTCATCGGCCAAAACTTTAAGTTTGACGCTAAACTGCTGTTGCGGCGTAGTATTCGTTTAGCGGGACTCTACCATGACACCATGGTAGCTGGCTGGTTGCTAGACGCCTCGGCGGGGTCTTACAATCTCGAAGCCTTAGCCTTAAAGTACCTCAATCTGAAAGGGCTTTCCTTTGAGGAGGTTGTTGGCAAGCTTCCCGATTTTTCGGCGGTGGAGGTGAGCCTTTCCTCAAAATATTCCGCAGAAGATGCCGATTTGACCTGGCGTTTATTTGAAATCTTTGAAAAGAGTTTGCACGAGGAAGGTCTCTTTGAGTTATTCCATACCCTTGAGATGCCGTTGACTCTGGTTTTGGCCACGATGGAAAATCGGGGTATACGGCTGAAGAAAGAAGAATTAGCCGCTTTTTCAGAAGAATTAACACGACGTCTAGCAGACCTGGAAGAAGAAATATTTGCCCTTTGCGGTGGGAAACGCTTTAACTTAGGGTCGCCCAAACAGCTCCAGGAAGTCTTGTTTACGGATCGAGGACTTACACCTCCTCCGCGTGCCAAAATTAAAACCGGTTGGTCCACAGATTCTGATATTCTCGAGGAACTTTCAGCCGAAGATCCCGTGCCGGGGAAAATCCTTTCTTACCGAGCCTTAGCCAAACTGAAATCCACCTATGCCGATGTTTTGCCTGGCTTAGTCAGTCCAGTGACCGGCCGACTGCATACGCAGTTTTTACAAACCGGGACTGCTACAGGTCGGTTGTCGAGCAAAGATCCGAACCTCCAAAACATTCCTATTCGTGATGAAGAGGGGCGGCGCATTCGCCGAGCTTTTGTTCCGGAAGAAGGCTGGCAATTTATCAGCGCGGATTATTCTCAGATTGAACTTGTCGTCTTGGCACATTTGTCCGAAGATCCTCATCTCAGGGCTGCTTTTCAAGAGGGAAAAGATATTCACCGGCGTACCGCCAGCCTGATGTTTGGTGTCATGGAAGACTTAGTGTCCTCTGAGATGCGGCGGGCGGCCAAAGCGATTAACTTTGGCATCATGTACGGCATGTCTGCTTTTCGCTTGGCCAATGAGCTCAAAATTCCCCGAAAAAGAGCTCAAGAGTTTTGGGATTCCTATCAGCGCGAGTTTGCTGGAGTAGGACGCTTTTTTCAAACGGTAATCGCCCAGGCCGGACAAACAGGACAAGTCCAGACCATGTTGGGGCATCGTCGCAAAATTCCCAACCTAACAGGGCGTAACCAAACCGAAAGACAGGCTGCCGAACGAATCGCGATGAATACCCCGATACAAGGAAGCGCAGCCGATATCGTGAAATTAGCCATGCTGAAGGTCTCGCATCGATTAGAAGCCGAGGGTTACCAAGCCAGAATCCTTTTGCAAGTGCATGACGAACTCCTTTTAGAAGCTCCGCAAGAAGAGGTGAATGCTGTTATGAACTTATTGCGCGAAGAAATGGAAGCCGCTGTCACGCTCAGCGTTCCACTTCGCGTGGGAATTGAGCAAGCTGAAAACTGGGGGGAACTCCATTGATTATTGGTCTGGCGGGCAAGGTTTGTTCTGGAAAAAGCTCGTTAGCCACGGTTTTTGCTGAACGTAATTTTGAGATTCTTGACGCGGATCAGTTGGGACACCAAGCCTTAGAGGAGCTTATCCCTGAGCTGATTCAACACTTTGGTACCGATGTCGTGAAGGCCGGCAAGGTCGATCGAAGAGCCTTAGCACAAAGGGTTTTTCCCCACCCTCAGGCTCTGAAAGAGTTAGAAACCTTAGTTCATCCCAAAATCCTCACGGCGGTTCAACAAAAGCAGAAACTGAGTCCAGAAAAACACTTTGTCCTTCAGGCTGCCGTTTTGCACAAAGGGGGGTTGGCAGGGGAATGTGAAGCTGTAGTTTGGGTCAAAGCTCCTTGGTGGCAACGGTTATGGCGGGCTCGCAAGCGTGATCAGAGAACTTGGAAAGAAATCTTGAGTCGGGAATGGGCTCAGCGAAGCTTCTCAATTAAAGCCTTTGGTAAGGATGTCGATACCTATATTGTGGACAATGGAAAGGGCCTAGAGCGTGCCCAAAGGGATTTAGCCACTTGGTTAGATCGCCGGATCTCGGTTTGAACGTCCGCGATGAGCGAGGATTTCATGAAACAAAAGGGTATTGTATTCCTATTTATTGGGTTGGGCGCGCTAACCTTATTTGTGTTAATTGGTCTGTTTGTGTTTTATCCTAAGGATAACTCAGCTAAAACACCGCCAGTTAACCAACTCACGAATGCGGTGGGCACTCCTGTACCTCAGACGTTTGACCCTGTAGAGTGGTCTCGTACAGGGCAAGGAACCGTAACAGCACCGACAACTAGCCCCGCCCCTACCGTTTCACCCCTTGGTACGCCACAACCAACCTCTGCGGCAGACGGTTTCGTGGTGACGATGAACCCTCCTGGGAATAGTGCTCCTGTGACGGCAACTCCTTCGCCAGTGACCTTCCCCGCACCAGCGACTTCTTACACAGAACATAGTACTTCGGGTACGGTTTCCCACCGGACTAAGGAACTCAGTCGCGAAGAAAATCTTAAAGTTCGTGAAAAGAAGTCCATCGCCAAGGTGCGCCACGAGTCCACGGTACGGCACAAAGAAGTTGCTGCGGTATTAAGAACTCAGTACTGGATTCAGGTTGGAGCGTATACCAACCGCTATCAAGCGGAGCGCATGTCCCATGCCTTAGCGGCTCAAGGTTTGAAAGGAACTCTGGTGACAGCGGTTTCCCAAGGAAAGACCATCATTAGGGTCCGTGTCGGTCCCTACGCTCAAAAACAAGAAGCCGAAAAATTTCTGACTTGGGTGAAACCTGTGAAAGGAATGGAGGCAAGTTTTATCACAGTCGTACATGCACGCTAAGGATTTACCGAATTAGTTTGTAAAGGGGGCTGTTCAATTTCTTGGTAGAGCCGTATCATAAAAGAGAGGCGGTTGCATGCAGGAAGTTGATCGGCAAGCTTTGATGTCGAGATTTATAAAACACCCCAAGCGAGATTTTCTTCTTGCAGGCTGGGGTGTTTTTCTTTTTGACCTGGAGTCAGGGCTTTGCCAGCCCAGCCGTCTTGGGGCTGATTTAGGATGGCCTCAAAAGGGGTTTTCTTTTCAAAAACTTGCGGAGCGCTTGCACCCAGAAGATCGACTTCAGGTTATTCCCCAGTGGGACGCCCTAACCCAGGGCTCTCAAGATGCCCTTGATGTCGTTTTTCGGTTGAAAGATTTGAACGAAGAGTGGCATTGGGTGCAATTTCGTGCTGTAGTTCTTGAACGAAACGAGAATAAAATTCCCAGCTTAGTAGCTGGCTTTGACCGAGAAATGACTGCGGAAAAAGTCAAACTTTTGCAGGTGGAACAATCTCTTAGCTTTTACGAACGGCGTTTTTGGGAAACTGAGACTCTTCGGGTGGCAGGTTCTGTCTTAGCTGGTGGAGAAATGAACCCTGTGGCGGCTGTCGAACGCTTTTTATACCAGTCCAGCCGTTTTTTGTCCTTTGATGCGGCGGTGGTTTGGGGATGTGGCGAGTCGTCGTTTGAGTGGTTAGGCGGGGTCTGTCTAAACCCCTTGGATTTACCTCCTATAGATGCGTTTCCTGAACTTTTTGAAAGCTCGCTGACCCATCGTCGCGCCGAACTCATCACGAATCTCGAAGAAAAATGTCCAAAGCGTTTTTTGCTACAGAATAAAAGATACAAAGGCTGGCTGGGACTTCCTTTAGTTTATCAGGATAAGTTAGTAGGTTATGCCGAATTTTTTCATCAAAGCGCGGGAACCGTAGGTCTAGAGCAATTGGGCTCTGTTTCGGCTTTAGCTGATACGGCTGCGGCAGTGTTATTTAATGCGCACCGCTTTCTTACTACGGAGCAAGAAGCGGCAACTGACACGTTGACTGGACTCCAAACCCGAAGAAGTTTTCAAAGGTCTGCTGAGCTTTTGGCACAAGACGGAAAAATCTTTCCCCTTTCTCTAGTCCTTTTAGATTTAGATCATTTTAAAATGGTAAATGATGTTTGGGGGCATCAAGCTGGGGATGCTGTTCTGTGCGACGTCGCCAAAGTTTGTCGACTTTTGACCCGAGAAGGAGATCTAGCCTGCAGATGGGGCGGCGAAGAGATCTTGATCCTTTTAAAAATGACAGGAGCTCTTCCAGCTCGTCGGGCTGCAGAACGTTTGCGACAAGAAATTGGGAAGCTTCGCTGGGAGCTGTACCCGCAAATTCAAATTACGGCCAGCCTGGGTGTGGTGACCTGGCCCAAAGGAACTTCGTTATCGTTAAATGAATGGTTTTCTAGAGTCGATCAATCCCTGTATGAAGCCAAAAATGCTGGACGAAATCAAGTCAAGGTATGGCATGATCATGACAAGGCGACTCTCTGAAAAGAAACCTCGTATTTTTTAGCCTGGGTGTGTTTGCCTTAGCTCCTGTCTGGTTAGGCTATGTGGCGCTGACCACCCTTGAAGGATGTTTCGTCCCCTGGAGCCCCGCAACCGCTAGTCTCTTTACCTGGTTTGTCAATGCTCCCAATGAAGAACTCAGTAAATGGGGCGTCTTCATCGTTGGCACGAAAGCCCTCAAATCTTTAAGACGACCTCTGGATGGGTGGTTTCAGGGGGCCTTTCTGGGCTTAGGTTACGGTCTCGCTGAAAGCATTCCTTATGCGGCGCAGAAAGGACTGCTAGTTTTTGTGGAACGGTTGGCGACGGCTGTCCCAGCTCACGTGTTTTATGGGGCAATTTGGGGGGGGTACTATGCTTGGGAAGTCTGCCAAGGTAAAGGAAAGGTCAGGCATTGGTCTTCGATCCTATTGGCGCTAGGAATTACCATTGTTTTTCATGCAGCCTTTAATTCTTCTTTAAGTGGACCTTGGGGTATTCTTGGGGCTGTTTTGATCGAGGTTTTGGCGGGGGCATTAGCCCTTACCTTGGGGTGGTTTCTGTATCCAAGACCTCGTCATCATGTGAAATGACTTGGGTCTTTTTCAATTCTTGAGTATTCTTGAGATTGAGTAGTGTTGGAAAAGGGTGTACCCCTCTCAAGGAGCTTACATTGATCGGACCGGATATTGATGAAATCATTGCACAAGATATCAACGCTATGCGCCAATGTCCTGAAGGCTTAGCGTGTCGAGATTGTCCCGTGGGAGTCTGTGTAAAATTAGTTTCTGTCGCGGATTTTCCTACTGAGTTTGGACATTTCCGCATTATGGGTTTTGTCAACAATAAAGATGGTAAAGATCACGTCATCATTTTAAAAGGGGAGATCGGGGACGGTACTCAGCTGTTGACCCGAATTCACTCGGCTTGCCTAACCGGCGACGCTTTGGGGAGTTTACGCTGTGATTGCGGCCCACAACTTCGACAAGCTTTAAAGATTATTGAAAAAGAAGGTCGTGGTCTTGTGCTTTATCATCAAGAAGAAGGCCGCGGCATTGGCCTTGTGAATAAATTGAGGGCTTATGCGCTTCAAGATCAAGGGTATGATACCTGGGATGCCAATGTCGCTCTTGGTTTTGCTGCCGACGAGCGGGATTACCAAATCCCCGCGCTTATGCTTCAGAAATTAGGGATACAAAGCGTACGTCTTTTAACCAACAATCCTGAAAAAGTTCAGGCTTTGGAAAAATACGGTGTGAAAGTTAGCGAACGAGTTCCCCATGAACTTCCGTCCCACCATCACGATGAGCGCTACCTGGTCACCAAAAAAGAGCGGTTTGGACATCTCTTGCATTTGGACCATTCCTAAGCCGCTGGAATGGTCTAACCGAAAAGAACCCTACCCAATTGGACCCTATCGAATAGGTTGGGCTTCGTTCCATAGCCTCAGCCACTCGGTTCGGTAGCGGTTGGCGAGACTCGGGATATTCCACAAGACTAAAGCGTTTTCAGCATTGCGTTTAACGGCGGCTTCGGTGTAGTTAAAACTACCGGTTTCAAGAGAAGTTCCGTCAGCAACCATGAATTTATGGTGGTGGATGGCGTAACGGCTGTTCAAACGAACTGGAATGCCGTGGTTAGCCAGAAAACGAACTTTACTGCTATGTTGGCGAGCCGCTTTAGCATCGGCGACAATTTCTACGCGCACACCCCGTTCTTTGGCACGGATGAGGGCTTTGGCAATGGGGTAGGAAGTCAACTCATAGGCTGCCATCAGCAATTCGCGATGAGCTTCCCCAATAAACTTTTCTACAACTTGAAGGCTGGTACCTCCAGGAGAAAACCCCACTTCGTAAGAGGCCCCTGAGGGAATAGGTGTCTGAGCCGCCAGCGGACTGCTCAGGGTTACGAAAAGGGTTATAGTGAACAAAACGACAAAATATTTCATGGTTTAAGTTTCGGGTTTTTTACCACAAAAGAATAGTCCTAGAGAGGGTAAGGTCCAAAAGTTTGACTTTTTTTGAAAAAAGTGCCACTTTTTTTCTTTTTTTTTTCAAGAAGGACTAGCTAAGGGGCGAATACTATGGTGTAAATACTAATGGGCGCTCGTTTGAGGTCGGCCCGAGGAGACCAAAACTAGCATGAAAATTTATGTTGGTAATCTTTCGTATTCTACGAATGATCAGGGGCTGAACGAGTTGTTTGCCCAATTTGGGGAAGTTGCGGATGCCAAAGTTGTCATTGACCGCGAAACCCGACGTTCAAAAGGTTTCGGCTTTGTAGAAATGCCGAATCAAAATCAAGGGGAAGAGGCTATTCGCCAGCTGGATGGACGCCAAGTTGATGGCCGTAATCTGCGCGTGAATGTTGCTCAGCCCCGCGAAGAGAGAGCTCCCCGCTCCAACCGCTGGTAATTCACTCAGCAATTAAGAATCAAGGCCCCGGCATTTCCGGCCGGGGCCTTTTATTTTAACGGAGGTACTGTGGCAAAACCCAATTATGCCTATGCAAAACGACAACGAGAATTAGCCAAAAAAAAGAAGCAAGAAGATAAACGTCAACGAAAAATCGAGTCTCAAACCCATCCTTCTGAGGCTTCAGAAGACCAAGACCTTGAAACTGAAGGTCAAGAATTTGACTCTGAAGAACAGGATTCGAGTGTCAACAATAATCCTTTATAAAACCCTCTTGAGGGAAATGAAACCCAACCGTTTAGGACAAGATTTTTCCAGCCTTCTTCTCTTTCCCATCCCGACCAGCTCTTCCAAAAACTGAAAAGTTTTTTTCGTGTTTCATCTATAGTCCAGCGCCTGTTACCCTGAAGTAAAAAATTGATAGCTCGTTCTCGGTCTTCGTGGTGATAACGACCCAAGCAAGAGTCACAGCCCGCACAGTCCACGAATTCCGATCTGAACGGAGCCAAGTAGGTTTTTCGTAAGCAATCCAACTCTGGGCGCTTCCTATCTTTTTCTAAGATGAGAGCTTTGGCAGCTTGACCGTCTCGGCCCGCACGTCCTGCTTCTTGCCAATAGTCGGCTGGACTCCGTGAACCTCCAACATGCAACACTGTACGAATTCCTGGATGATCTACACCCATTCCAAAAGCATTGGTGGTCACGAGTACACCCTCTGTGGTTTCGCGAAACCAGTTTTCGAGCTTTCTTTTCTCATCCTGAGGCAAGCCCGCATGATAAAAACGGACTGGAAATCCTGTTTCTTCACTTAAGTGATGTGCCCAACGGCGTACGCCCTCTCGACTTTGTAAAAATAAAACTAGGGGTTTATTTTCTTCACGAACCAAGGTGGTCAGACTACGTCGTAGGGATAAAAAGTAATGACGGGAAAAATACAGATTAGGCCGATCTGGGTTGGCTTGTAGTAACTCAAAGGGACGTCCCGAAAAAAGGTCTTTCCAAGCTTCCATAACCTTGTCATCTGCTGTAGCCGTCAAAGCGGTCATTCGAGGAATTTGCAATTCGGTAACCAGGGAGGGCAAGAGTTGATAGGCTGGCCGAAACTCTTGCCCCCAGGTAGAAAAGCAGTGAGCTTCATCAATAGCCAAGTGAGACCAGGAGAATTGGGCCAGCTTGCTTCGGTTAGCTTGAGAGGCCAGTGTTTCCGGGTTGGTCAGGACCAGGTCAGGACGCTGTTTTAATTCAGCCCAGACACGTTCCCGTTGGGCTTTGGTTTGTCCACCTTGAAGTAAAGTCACCCGGAGTCCAGCCGCTTCAAAACGACGTTTTTGATCATTCATTAAAGCCCTCAAGGGGTACACCACCAGCGTCGCGTGCTCGAATAAAGGGGCGGGCACTTGAAAGCAAAGGCTCTTGCCATAGCCGGTAGGAAAAACGACACCCAGGTCCAAGCGAGTTTTCTCAAGGACTTTTTGAATCACAAGACGTTGACTCGGCAAGAGATAAGGGATCCCTTGTCGAGATAAAACGGGAGCAAGACGCTGATCCAGGTCACTCATAACCTGGATCACGGCATCTTTTTCACTACGACTTCAAGTCATTGCTTTTTTTTGTGGCTTTCTTTGGTGAAGCTTTTTTTGCGGCAACCTTTTTCGTAGTAGACTTTTTCGGAGGGGCTTTTGGGGCTGAAACTTTTTTCGCGGGATTTTTCGAATTTAAGAGTTCTGAGACGATTGCCGCAGTCAAAGTTTGTGCGGCCTCTGGGGTTTTATACTGTTCGGGAAGGCTTATGTTCCTCAGGCCTGATTTCAAGTATGCACCAAATTTGCCTGCGATAACCTGTACTTTACGGGCTATGCCTTCCTCACCAGCGCTAAACTCTTTTAATACGGTAAAACCAGCGCGAGCTTTCTTTTCTTCTGCCAAGAGTCCCAAGGCTTGCTCCAGGGTCACCGTGTACACATCCTCTTTCAAAGAACGAAACTCTCCATCATGGGCCACATACGGTCCAAAGCGGCCAATGTTCGCGATCACGGGCTTTTGAGTTTGCGGATGTAAACCCAACTCACGCGGAAGTGATAACAGCTGAAGGGCGATCTCTAAGGTCACACTGGCTGGCGCCATTCCCTTGGGTAAGCTCACCGTTCTCGGTTTTACGGCTTCTTCTTTGGTTCCCAACTGAATATGTGGACCATAGCGGCCAATCAACACAAAGATAGGCTTCCCTGTGGCAGGATCGATACCCAAAGGTTCGGCATGCGCGGCTGAACGGTGAATTAAACTTTCTAGATCTTCGGGAGTCAAATCGGCAGGAGGTGTTTCGGCAGGTATAGAGGCGTTGGTTTTTTCTCCCGTCTCGTTGATCTGAATCATGTAGGGGCCAAAGCGGCCGATTTTGACGGCTTGTTCGGGTTTCATCTGAGGCAACTGAACGGTTCGAGATTCATCCGCATCAATTTGGGTTTCCGTGGTTTCGACGACTTGTTTTAGTCCCGACTGGCCTAAGTAGAATTCTTTGAGGTAGTCCAAGCGGTCATCTTTGCCTAAGGCAATTTCATCGAGACGTTTTTCCATCTCAGAGGTGAAATCATAATCCACCAAATGGGGAAAATTACGGGTCAAAAGTTGAACGACGGCGATCCCTGTAAACGTCGGTACTAACGTCGAGTCTTTCTTGAACACATAACCGCGTTCTTGCAAAGTAGCAATAATGGTGGCATAGGTAGAAGGGCGTCCTATGCCTTCTTTTTCGAGGCGCTGGACCAAAGCGGCTTCGGTAAACCGAGCTGGGGGCTTCGTCCAGTGCTGATCGAGCTCCACTTGGACCGGATTCAGGGTATCGTTGACATTCAAATCGGGAAGGTAACTTTCCATATTATCAAGGGCGGCCTCAGGGTCATCGCTGCCCTCAACGTAGGCACGGAGAAATCCTGGAAAAAGGATTTTAATTCCAGAAGCTGAAAACACGGCATCTCCAGCTTCAATGCGAACTTGAACCGCACTTTTCTTCGCTTCAGCCATCTGACTCGCCAAAGTTCGTTTCCAAATCAATTCGTAAAGAGCCTTCTCGCGGCCGGATAAACCTGTGGCTTCGGGTGTTCGAAACGGAGCAGAAGGGCGAATTGCCTCGTGACTTTCTTGTGCCCCTTTACTTTTGGCGGCATAACGACGGGGTTGCGCAGGTAAATACTGTGCTCCAAAGAGTTGAAGAACGGCCGCTCGTGAGGCTTCCAGGGCTTCCTGTGAGAGGGAAGGACTGTCCGTTCTCATGTAAGTAATAAAGCCCTCTTCGTAAAGCTTTTGTGCAATCCGCATCGTATCGCGGGTAGAAAACCCGAGTTTTCGGTTGGCCTCTTGTTGCAGTGTTGAAGTAATAAATGGTGGTGCTGGAGTTTGGGGGGTTTCTTTCTGAGTAACGTCAGTGATCTTCCAAGCCACCGAATGCAAGCGATCCTTGAGGTCTTGTACTTCTCGTTCTGACAAAAGAACCGCCGTTGACTTGGCATGAAGACCGCCTGTTTCGGGGTCAAAATCTTTCCCCTGAGCGACTCGTTTTTTTTGGACTTCCACAAGTTTGGCGTGAAAACGTTCATGGGCTGAAGTGTTGCCTGGTTTTTCTAAGAGAACTTCAAGATCCCAATAGGTTGCACTTTTAAAGCGACAACGAGCTAATTCCCGTTCGACGATCAATCGTAACCCGGGACTTTGGACCCGTCCGGCGGACAATCCATAGGCGACTTTTTTCCAGATCAACGGAGACAAGGTATACCCGTACAATCGGTCGAGAAGACGACGAGTCTCTTGAGCATTCACCAAGCTCATATCAATATCGCGAGTATTCTCTAAAGCTTCTTGGATAGCGTTCTGGGTGATTTCATGAAAAACCATGCGTCGAACAGGAACCTTGGGCGAAAGCACGTCCAAGAGGTGCCATGAAATGCTTTCTCCTTCACGGTCTTCGTCGGTGGCAAGGTAGATTTGAGAGGCATCTGCCATCAAAGCCTTGAGTTGCCGAACTAATGGCCCTTTGTCCTTGGGAATGACATACAAAGGAGTAAAATCCTTTTCTACATCAATACCTAATCTAGACCATTCCAATTTTTTGTAAGCGGCCGGAATTTCCGCTGCCGTTTGAGGAAGATCTCGAATATGACCCACACTTGCTTCAACGCGAAAATGAGGGGGAAGGAACCGTTTTATGGTTTTTGCTTTAGTAGGTGATTCGACGATGACCAAAACGCTCTTGTCCATGGGTATAACAATCGACAAAAATCAGGAAACTTCAAGTCCCTGTTGGCAGGCTTAGGGGCCTCATGGTAGATTTTTAGGGGGAGTTCCCATGCAATTGATGAGTTTTGTGGGTTTTTTAGCGGCTTTTCTCACGACGATTTCGTTTGTTCCACAGGTTTGGAAGACATTGAAGACCAGGGATACGGCCAGTATTTCGCTTCTTATGTATACTCTTTTTACGCTGGGTGTGGCCTCTTGGTTAGCTTGGGGCTTATGGGCAGGGCAATGGCCAGTCATCATCGCCAACGCTTTGACCCTGGTGCTAGCCTCCATTGTTCTGGGGTTCAAAATTTGGGATGTTGTCATAGGAAAGGAGAAGCCGTAATGGAACTTCAGCAAGCCGCCCGTCAGTTAAAAGCCCTAACTCCTCGTTTAAGTTCTTTGCCCACCGAGGTGAAAAATTCTGCCCTGCTGAAGATAGCTCAAACTTTGCAGGAGCGGCGTTCTGAGCTCGAAGCGGCTAATCAACGCGATCTAACCGAAGCTCCCGCAGAGTTAGGGGCCCCTGTTCTTTCCCGTCTCAAGTTTCAAGGAGATAAAATCCTTAGCTCAGCAGATGGTGTCAAATCCGTTGCCCGTCTTCCAGACCCTGTCGGAAAGATTCTTTCGGCCCGCGAATTAGACCAAGGCTTGCTTTTAAAACAGGTGACTTGCCCTTTGGGGGTGATCGCGATGATTTTTGAGAGTCGTCCCGATGCCTTGGTACAAATTGCCAGCTTAGCCTTAAAAAGCGGAAATGGGATCATTTTAAAAGGAGGCAAAGAGGCCCGTCATTCCAACCGTTTTTTGGCGGATTTAGTCCATGATGCCGCTGTTTCAGCTGGTGTTCCCCCCGGTTGGTTATTCTTAATGGAAACACGAGAAGATGTTGAGGTCCTCTTGGGCTTAACGCATGAGGTGGACTTGATCATTCCACGGGGAAGTAATGCATTTGTTCAACATGTGATGCGCCATACGACCATTCCGGTTTTAGGTCACGCGGACGGAATCTGTCACGTGTATGTGGACAGTAAGGTGGATCTTGAACAAGCACTTCCGGTGATCTTAGATTCTAAAACCCAATATGTGGCAGTGTGTAATGCCGCTGAAACTCTGCTGATTCATGTTGACGTAGCCCCCATGCTCTTGCCTCGTTTAAAACGACTCATGGATGAGAAAAAAGTCACACTGAAGGGCTGTGAACGTACAAAAACTTGGCTACCCGATATCGAAAGTGCTACGGACGAGGATTGGGCCACCGAATATCTGGACTACATCCTTTCCATCAAAATAGTCGACTCATTACAAGACGCCATTAATCATATTAATACCTGGGGCAGTCATCACACGGACGCGATTTTGACCAACTCTTTAGAAACAGCCGAAACGTTTATGAACTTAGTCGACAGTGCGGATGTGTTTTGGAACTGCTCCACCCGTTTTGCCGATGGCTTCCGCTTTGGTCTAGGGGCTGAAGTGGGGGTCGGTACGGGCAAAATCCATGCTCGGGGTCCGGTTGGGCTGGAGGGGTTGGTCATCTACAAATGGAAACTCTATGGTTCAGGTCAGGTGGTTGCGGATTATGTGGGACCACAGGCCCGTGCTTTTACGCATCGTGAGCTATCAGTGGGTACCTCTGAGGGAGGCCACTCTTGACGCGGGATTTTTCAAAAGTACGCCGGCTGGTGGTCAAAATCGGTACCAATACCTTGGCAGATAAAGCTGGTAAAGGTGGGGCCGAGATCGATCGAGCCTATGTGGCAGACATGGCCCAACAAGTTGTGGCCTTGCAAAAGAAAGGCTGTCAGGTGTTGTTGGTCACCTCAGGGGCCATTGGGATGGGAGCCGGCAATTTGGGGATTGTCGAAAAAGTCACAGACATCCGCATGCGTCAGGCTTGTGCCGCGATTGGTCAACCGCTTTTGATGAATGAATACCGTCATGCCTTTGCCCAGCATGGCGTCTCGGTAGGGCAAATCTTATTAACAGATGATGTCCTTTCCGATCGCAACTCTTACTTAAACCTCCGTTCTACGGTAGAGACTTTGCTCAATCTGGGCGTGATTCCGATTTTTAATGAAAATGACACGATCTCTATTGCCGAAATTAGCCGAGCTTTTGGGGACAACGATCGCTTGTCCGCCTTAGTCGCGAGCAAAGTCGATGCCGAACTCCTGATTATCCTTTCGGATATTGATGCCTTGTACGACAAGGACCCCCGCAAATTTCCTGACGCTCGCCGTATTCCTGTGGTAGAAAATATTACCGCAGAAATTGAAGAAGGTGCCGGTTCAGCAGGCTCGTCCTTTTCAACAGGCGGCATGAAAACCAAAATTCGTGCGGTTTTAATCGCCGAGAAAGCTGGTTGTACCACGGTCTTAGCTCATGGCCGCGAAGCTCAAGTCCTTACCCGTGTTTTGGGGGGCGAAGAACTGGGAACGGTTTTTCTAGCAAAACCTCGCCTACGCAATCGACTGAGGTGGATTCTCCATTCACGACCTCAGGGGACCTTGACGGTAGATGAAGGGGCACTTGACGCGTTATATCACCGAAAAAGTCTCCTGCCTCGCGGCGTGCTTTCTGTCGAGGGGGAATTTGAAAAGGGGAGTGTGGTTTCGGTGAATGGGGTCTTAAAACTGGTGACGAAGTTCTCTTCTGATGACTTGCGGCATTTGGCCGGCAAGACCAGCCTTGAAGTCGCACAAATCTTGGGTCGAAAGGATGTTGTCGCCCGCCCCGAGGATATGGTCTTTTTGGACAATCCCGCCAGTCTTTAAGTCAAAACCACGTCCTTTATCGCTTAAACAGTGTCTTAAATTGCTCCCAAAACCCCTTGCCTTTTCTATGAGAGTAGTCCAAAGCAGCATCTTTGAGCGAAACCTTTTCGCCATATTTTCGTTTTAATTCATCCCAATGACGAACAATCCAAATATAAAGGTCAGCCTTGGTTCTACCTGGAAAGCGGGTGATGATGCCTTCATGCCCTATGGTTTGAATGATGGGTAAGAATACGTTGTAATACCACGACAGAGCTGCGTCTTGAAAACTGATTTCGTCCGTCATATTCAAGTTCATATAGTATTTGTGACCTTGAATGTGTTGAAGAATTTCATCAAAACGACCTGGATCAGAGAATTCAAGGTGTTCGAGGGGAATGATCTGGTCAAGATGTGTCTGATCGACAAACCGATCTTTTTCGTATTTGAGGAGCTTGTCACGCAATTCCTCGAGGGTTTCATTGTGTTCGAGTTTATAAGCCGTTTTGAGTTCGGTAACCTCCGCATCAATGGCTTCGACTCCCTGGGATTTGGCCACCGAGACGCGATGATTACCATCACGCACAAAGTAGGAATCCCCCACTTTATACAATTTGATGGGGGGGAGAATCACATCTTGGATATGCGCTTTGTCTACCGATTCCCAGCGAGAACGCATGTATTCGTTCTTCGGTAAAAAAGCGACGTTAAAGTCTCGATAACGACCTTCAGAGCCTACAATTTTATCAATGGGGATGGCTTGCATTCCTCGATAAATTTCCGCATTAGGTCTCAGGAGTGTTTTTACTTCATTAAAGTTAAGAAGTTGATTTTTTTGAGGACGAAGAAAATGCACGACTCGAGAAAAGAATTCTTTTGTTCGGGCCTTGTTAAAATCTAGGCTTGCCTGCATTTTTGCCGATTCAATGGGCATCATACATCATACTCCAGAACAAAATGGTCATAACAATTGATCACTTCAGTTTTTTTGTAGAAAGTTCGGCGCACATCGTTGAGTTCATAAAGGTGAATGTGCCCGTGAATCAAGTATTTGGGTTTAAACCAACGCATGAACAACAAAAAGGCTTTAAAGCCTGTATGGCAAAGGTCGCTTTTGTCGTGAATACCACGTGGCGGGGCGTGAGTTAACAGAATATCAAGCCAACGGCCGTGAACCAGGCGGTTCCAAAGTAATCGGGGGAGCAATCGAAAGATACGAAACAACATTTGGATTTCGGTATATTGGTGCTCGCCGTCGTTATAACGCATGGAGCCCCCAAGTCCCGCGATTAAAACTTTCTGCATTTTTCGAACACGGTCTTCGAGGTAAGTTGCCCCATAAGCCGTCTGGGAACGAAAGTTGTCATCGGCTGTCAGCTCTGCAGGCGAAGCTTCACGGCGTTGAAAATGTCTTAAGCGAGAAAGGTTATGGTTACCGAAGATGAACAAAAGAGGAACATTTAAGCAACTCACAATGTAGCTGTAATATTCCATCGGCAAATCTCCAGCCCCTAATACCATCGAGACCCCTTTGTAGCGGCCTTTGATCTGAGTGCTATAAACCAATGGGTCAATATGATCAGCGACACAGAGAATTTTCATAGCGAGGTCCTTAGAAATCAGCCTTCTTGAGCAATTCTTGGAGCTGATCTTTGCCAATGAGTTCGTAGGGTCGTGTTTCGGCAAAAGTTTGCGCGGCTCGGGTAAACGCCGTATTGGTCACCATATAACATTTATTCGCACCTAGACGGCGAATTTCTTCAAGAACTTCTCGTAAAATAGGCTCGTCAAGATTGGAACTGGTTCGAAAGAAATGCATGAGTTTAGGCATTTTCTTGACGTTTCGCCATTTTTCTGACTCGTTTTCGATCGATACAATCCGTACTGTTCCACCAGGGAGTTCTTCACAGCTTTGTACCGAAAAACCCATGGCTGCCGTAATTTTCTGGCATATTTCCATGTACTTTTGCTTTGAACTCGTGACGTAGTCTTTAATTCGGTCATCCATCCTCAAGTCTTGATAGGCCGAAAGTTTTTCAGCAACATCCTTAAAGGTGGGCTTTTTAGAATAGATTTTCTCCCATTCCGTGATAGCTTTGTCAATGTTTCGTGTTTTTTCGTAGCAATGCGCTAAAAAGTAACGGGCAAAGAGGACATCTTTATCCGCATCATCTGTCGAGAGCTTGACGGCTCTTTCTAGTTCGATGATGGCGCGTTCATAGTTTTTTTGGGCAAGAAAACAGCTTCCCCGCTCTACGAGGGCCTTCACCTTCAGTTCGGGATCTTTAACGGCCTTCTCGAAAGCCGTAAGAGCTCCGCCATAGTCATGCGACTCCTTTAACAAACGACCTAAAAAGAAAAAGGCATGGTAGTTTTCTGGGGCAAGTCGTAGGGCTATTTCAAGCTCTTGGCGTGCTTCGACAGGACGATTGGCACGAAAAAACAGCATTCCCAGCTTCAAATGGGCATCCCCATTGTTGGGGTCGAGCTCTAGGGCCTTTTTATAGAACTTGTGGGCTTGATCACCTTTATTTCGTTCTTCGAAGATAGAAGCTGCCTGAAAGTAGTAATCGCCAATATTGGGATCAAGTTTAATCAGAAGTAAGTATTCTTTTAAGGCTTCTTCATCTTGGCCAAACCTCATGTACAGATCGGCAATTCGTTTTCGATAATCTTTTTCGACTAAGTATCCTTGAAAAATCCCGATCTGATTGACAGTTTTTAGCTCCATGAGGGCGAGTTCGGCTTTATTGTCCGCTAAGTAAGCGAGCCCCAAAAAGTAGTGGGCTTCAGCGTTGCGAGGATCTTTGGCCAACAGGGCTTTCGCCGCTTTTATGGCGGCTTGTGCTTTTCCTGCCTTGACAAGATCGGCCAACGCCGAGATTCTTTTCGGTGTCAGGATGGATCGGAGGAGAAAAAAAACGGCTACACCAATGGAACAGCCGAGAATAATAATGATGAGAATCAGTATTGGTGACATAAAGACCCACTTCGTATCGTATTACTTCCCCAGGCTGTTGTCAAACCGAGCTTTATGGTTGGTTGGGTTACTTTTCTCCGTGGCTGGCCTTTGGGCGGCAGATTTTTTTTCAGATGGTGAAAAAGCTCTGGCGGCAAATCAACTCGACAAAGCGCAAACTTATCTTGAAGCGGCTTTGGGGCAGGGACAGATATCTGAAAAATTATATCTTGACCTAGGCTTGGTTTATCAGAAGTTGGGGTTGATCGGCGAAGCTTTAAAAATGTTTCATAAAGGGGCCGAGTTGGGTGGTCCCTTGCAGTACTTACTTGAATATGATGCGGGTGCAGTTTCTTTTTCTCAAAAAGATTGGAGCTCCGCAGAGCAAGCCTACACGACCGTGCTTCAGCTTAGGCCTCAATTTGCCGACGCCGTGTTAAATCGGGCAAATACCCGATTAGAAGAAAAAAACTGGTCGGGGGCTATTTCTGATTATGAACAGTATCTTACCTTGGCACCGCAGAACCCCCAAAAGGACACGATCACACAGTTGATTGCGTTACTGCAACAAGCCCAGGCGGATGCTGTAGCTCAAAAGTTGGCCCAAGAAGTTCAGGCAAAACAAGCTGCCCAAGCAAAAGCTGAAGCCGAAGCCCAGGCTCAAGCCCAAGCTGCTGCTGAAAAGAAAAAACAGGAAGAAATTTTGCAAAAAATCCGTCAAAGTTTAAAAGGTGTGACGGGTGACTCAAAAGCTTTAGGGACTGGCCCCGCAGGAGTAAAATCCGACGATGGCGACTTTACTTTGTCCCCTTAAGGTTAAAAAGTTCAAGGAGTACAGGAATGAAAAAACGTTTAGGCTGGATCCTAGCAACGGGAGTAGCTCTCCTTTTTTTGGCGGGGGGCATCTTTTGGGTGACAAGCCACCAGGATGGAGGCTCTATCCGTGCCAATACTTTGAAGTTGGCCGCCGACTACGGTAGTCATGGGGACTACCAGCGGGCTTTAGACCTACTGGATCAACTTCTTATTAAAAATGCTTCAGACCACGAGGCTATGGCCTTACGGGACAAACTCTTAGCAGAACAACAAACTGCGACCCAAGCTGCCAAGAACCAGCAGTTAAATGCTTTGCAATCGGCCAACACCCAATTGCGAGATAGTTTAAATTCCTTGTCACAACGACTCAATACACCCTCTTTAGGTGGTGGGGATTCTGCGGCACAAGAAGCGGCCCAACGCCGTGCTGAAGCTCAAAAGGCTCAGGCGTTGCGTTTGGAGCGTGAGAAAGCGCAAGAAGCTCACCTGAGTGCCGCTCAGCGCGCCAAACAAAAGCTGATTGATCAAGGGATTGAACTCATGAATAACGGTCAATACAGTCAAGCTCGTGAAAAATTTCACGAAGTGCTTTCGCAAGATCCCAGTAACGGCGAAGCGAACATTCGTCTGGGGGAAAATGACTTCCTAGAAAACCCGCAAGATCCGCAAACTCGACAAAAAGCCCTCGATGCCCTCAGCCAAGGCCTGTCTGCCTCACCCCGGAATGCGCATGGCTTTGCCGTAAGAGGTGACGTGTACGCAGAATCGAAAAACTGGCCTGCGGCGATCAGCGATTATCAAACGTCTTTGAGGCTTGACCCCAATAACGCCGAAGTTTGGTACTCGTTGGGAAAAGCTTATTTCATTTCACGTCGTTACCAAGAGGCTGCCGATGCCTTTAAAACTTCGTTACGGTACGATGAGAAAAATGCCTTAACGTACAATGCCTTAGGTAGCTCTTATGCTCAATTGGGTAACGACCGCAAAGCTCAAGAAGCCTTTACTCGTGCTGTAGACCTTAAACCGGACTTTTCCCTGGCGAATTACCAGCTGGGACGGACCTTAGCTAATCAAGGAAAAGTCGAAGCCGCTTTGCGTTCCTTTCAAAAAGCGGCTCACCTAGATCCGAATTCCGTGACCTTTGCGGCAGGCTTAGGGGCCGCCTATTACGATCTTGGTCGTTACAAAGACGCTGAAGCCCAGTATGCCCGCGCAGTAGTCCTCAACGGAACCCGAGCCGACTTGGTGTACAACTTGTCTACCTGTCAGCTTCAACTGGGTGAAATTAATCAAGCCTTAGACAATGCCCAAAAAGCCACCTCGATGGATGCTACTGTGCCCGAGTACTTTTTCAACTTAGGCAAGTGCCTCGAAAAGGTCGGTTCCCCCGATTTAGCCGTAACGGCTTACCAGAATGCCCTCCAATTAAAGGCAGATTATGCCGCGCCGCGCGTCCAAATTGCCTTGATTCTTGAACAAAAAGGGGATTTGGATGGGGCTATGACTCAGTTGCGTAAGGCCTATGATGCCGCCCCGAGTAACGCCGCCGTCGTCAATAATCTTGGTCAGGTCTACCTGAAAAAGCATTTAGCTTCTGAAGCTGTAGATTTCTTTCATAAAGCCTTGGCCAATCAAAATGATACGCCGGATATTCGGTATAACTTAGCTTTGGCCTATATTGCGGCGGGGCAAAAAGACTTAGCCTTGGCGGTACTCGAAGACCTTGTTAAGCTGTTCCCCAAATATTGGGACGGTTGGTATCAGTTGGGAAGCCTGCAGTACGATCTGGGGCAAACCTCTGACGGCAAGAAAACCTATCAAAAGTTGCTGAACGAGAACCCGAACTATTCGCATGCCACCGAAATCGAAGCGGTTCTGTCGAAGTCAAACTAGTGCAAACTAAACTAGACGGCCGATTTTTTCGAAGAGCTCCTTTCGGCTGAGCGTAACCCAAAGGGGCCTTCCGTGGGGACACCGGGCATTTTCTAGATGAAAAGCTCGGTGGACTAGATCCCGCGCCGTCTGTGGGGCCAAAGGGTCCCCGTCCATCACAGCTGAACGACAAGCCAGGGTCGCGTACAAGTCTTTTTCTAGATCTTGGGGCGGTTTGACAAAGGTCGTTAAAAACTCAAGAACAAGATTTTCCCGATCGGCCGCAACTTGGGGCAGACGGTACAATTCGGCACATCCGTCGGGAAACCGCAACCCAATGCCCAAGGTCTCCCACTCGGTCTGACGTTGCTGGAGCTGTTGCAAAACTTCTGGTTCGACCCAAAAGCGTCTGGGAAACAATAGCTCTTGCACTTGTCCGGCCTGTGACCGTAGTTCATCGTACAATAGCCGTTCGTGGGCAGCGTGCTGGTCGACCAAGTACAACACATCATCCTTTTCAACCACTAAAAAAACACCAAGAACTTGTCCCAAATAGCGAAACGGGTAATTCAACTCGGAAGTAGCTGGGGCTTTTGGCAGGGGCGTATCCCAAATCGCGGTCGAAGGTAGCTGACCCCTCCCGCGAAGAACTGGGGCTTGACCCTCAGACCTTTCTTGAACTTCTGAGCCAAACGAAAGACTCGGGCCTAAAGGGGGTGGTCCAGCTGGGTTAAGGGTGGTTTGAAACAATGGCGCCGCAGGAACAGTCCTTTGCAAACCTGTCCGAACGGTTTGTACCAAAGCCCGGTGGAGACTATCTGCTCCGCGAAATCTAGCCTCTCGCTTGGCAGGATGAATATTGAAATCGACCAACCGTGGGGCGACTTGTAAAAAAACTGCAGCATACGGAAAAGCCCCTCCGGGAAGCCAGCCTTCGTAGGCGTAACTGACAGCCTGAACAAAAGCAAACTCTTGAAGGGGGCGATGGTTGGCCCAAATGTGAATACCTTTGCGGTCACTTCGGTGTGCTGGGGGTAAAAGGGCCCAAACCGACCATTGGGCCTCGCTGTCGCCACCTTGAAATTCACGAAGGTTGGCCGTGTCATCCCATGGTGTACCCCATAATTGACCTAACCGCTCCCCCAGAGTTTGCGGTTCGACCTGTAGCCTCAGTTTGCCATCGATGATAAGACGAAAGCCAACTTCAGGAAAAGCCAAAGCTTTTTCATCAAAGACTTTACGGCACAATTGACTTTCTGCAGCCGGAGATTTCAAAAAGCGTTTTCGAGCCGGTAGTTCATGAAACAGTTCGGTAATTCTCACCGTAGTTCCCTGGGGTGAGGCAGCCTTTTTTACCGCTTGGGCTCGGCCATTGTTGACTTCGAGCCGATACCCCAATTCACCATCCCGTGAGGTAAGGATATTCAGGCGTGAACACGCGGCGACACTGCCTAAGGCTTCACCACGAAAGCCTAAACTGGTGAGATTGTCGAGATCTTCGAGGTTGAGAATTTTACTCGTGGCATGGGGAAGCCAGCACAATTCTAAATCTTCTGACGACATGCCCCAACCATCATCGGTGACTTGTAAGGCTTCTAGTCCGCCGGCTTCCCAACGAACCTCAATTTGATGGGCTCCAGCATCTAAAGCGTTATCCAAGAGTTCCCGCAACAGCGAGGCGGGGCGTTCGATAACTTCTCCGGCGGCGATGCGCCGGGCCACTGACTCAGAAAGAACTTGAACAGGGCGTGGTCCTAAACTATTCACCGGACAAGTGTACACGGAGAAGGCTGGTTTACTCTAGAAGCTAAGCTTCATATCGAGTGTGGCTTCAAGTCCGACGAGGTATTGGTATTCATTCCACTGATTGCCCCACTTGAGCGTTAAGGTCAATGAACTGGCTCGTGACACGGTTAAAATAGCCGCGTAGACAGCCTCTAACTTTTGCAAAAGAGGAGAAGGTACCGTTCCGCTTCCTACCAGAATATCCAGGCTAAGTTGGTGTTCAATGGTCCTGGGAAAATCTGGAGCACTGAACCAGTCGGGAAACTTAAAGGGGAGGTGGGCAGGAAGTTGAATATCCCAGGCGGGGGTCACCTCCAGTGTTGTCAAACTAGTTTGTGACCATTGCGCTGTGAACTTGACTGGTAATTGAAGATTTTCACGGCTGGTCAGGTAAACTTTCGGCAGGACAGTTGCCGCAATTTGAGTATTTTGATCTGTAGCTTGACTGCCGGTAGAAACACTGGATTGCAGGTTCCAGGACCATTGGTCGGTTTCATACCAAAGGGCCAGGGGGTCGACCCCCTCGCGACCAAAGAGGTTGTTCGCTTGAGAGCTAAGGGTAAGTTGAGTTTGCTGATACGTTAAAAGGCTGGAGAGTTGCCGCGATTGACGGTTTAGAAATTTCACATCAGCCTGCAAAGGCCACAGCAAATCCCAAGCGGTAAAGGTGCCTGGTCGGTTCAAATTCAGTTCCGCATCAGATTCCAGGGCACCAGAACTTAAAGAGGCGGTTTGCCCTGCTAGGGCGTTGTCGGTGAACATTTCGGAAAAAGGTAATGAAAATAGCCCAGGAGACACACTGCCCAGCTGAGCCCAAGAAGCCTGGAGTAGTTCTGGAGTGGTCATTCCTGAGGTGTTTTGATCGGTCAGCGTCAATGAGCGAGCCACACTGGGGGTGAATTTCCAAGGTGTTCCCCATAACGTCAGCAAGAACGGCCAGCCTGCGGACCACGAGGTTTTTGGTCCAGCCAACCAAGGGGAACCTTGGGTTTGATCGGTTTCGAGGTTGAGTTGAAGGTTCCAACCCCAGGGACGGCTTTCAAGCGAGGGCAATTCCACCCATGACCAAGAAGCTAGAGCTTGACTAAAATCGGGAACATCGGTACGCCAGCGTAACCAATCCCAACTATCTACCCATTGCTGGGCAAACGGAGCCAAGGTGAGTTCTGTATTGCGAATTTCATGCCAATTTAGCTGGGCCGTTAGACCATCGGTGAGAGGGAGCAAAGGCGCAAACCAGCGGCTCCACGAAGCTTGATAATTTTGTTCGAGCCGGACTGGTGGCCCTAAGGCTGAAGCTGTGATGGCCAAGTTTCCCCAATCGGGCAAATTGAGTTGAGCTTCTTCCAGTCGTGATCCATAGTCTGAGAATTTTTCAGAGAGTACCAAGGGGCCTAACGGCAACGAAGCATCATAGGCACCATGGAGTTGTGATGCCCCCGGTGTGGCGGCCATAGTAGTCTGGACATTCCAGCGTGACCCTAAAACAGTTGTGACCACGTCGCTTTCGCCAGACCAAGTTGGTTCGGCCGCGGTGCTTCCGCTCGTGGTTGTGGTGGCTGTGACTTGCGTACCGCTGACCAAAGAAACCTCTTGGACTTTCCACGCGTGGGGCTGGTGCCAACTCCCTGAAGCTCGAACGGTTCCTTTGAGTTCCCAAAGAGGGTCTTCGGCGTGAATTTCTGCAAAGTAGGCGGTAACTCCCTGTGAGCCGCTCGAAGACAGGGTCAGATGATCCCAGTCTGAAGCACTCGAATCTAGATGAACTGTTCCTTGGGTGACGCCATCGACTTGCAGGGTGAGGGCCTTTAAATCGATAACGGCTTTGTGCCAATTGGTCGTGGGGCCTGCCACAGGATTCCAGGATACGCTCAAACCACGACCAGAGGGGTCTGCGGCGGTGAACGTCACCGTACCTGGGTTGCCACTGGCGTAGCGATAATAAAAAACTAACTGGCCCCAAACTTGAGAGCGAAAGGGGGAAATCGTCGCAATTAAAGAATAATCTGAAGCTGACAACAGTTCCATTACCTGAATATTCAGAGCCGAAGCATTAAAACGGTTTGAAATTTCAGGAAATAAACTTTCAAGAGGCTGAGGAGCTTGTTGCAATTCAGAGGTTTCTGGGATCTCGCGGACAGTGGTCCCACTGGTTCCCGAGGTTGTTTGAGGGGCAAAGACTGACCCTTCAAACTCGGCAGACTCGGCTAATACGCGAGCTGAAGTACTCCAGGCAGACCCTGGGTTGACGATCACAAGCCGCCAGCCGCCTGCCGATCGAAGCAAAGCTCTTTCGGTGTCGGTCAGTCGTAAGGTGAGCTCTTGCCAGGATGTACTGGTTAAGCTTAAAGCCCCAGAGGGGTCCCCTCCGCCCTGAACTCCATCCGAGCCACTTAACAAGGGGGTAAGTTCGCGAGTCAACAGGGCTCCATCCCGGGACAAAACCCCGTCACCATTCCCATCATTGGTCCAAGTAGAACCTTCCGGTAGGGGATAGTCGACGGTTTCACCACGAGTTTGATCGTAAAAGGTCATCCCCGGACGGGTTCCCCCGGTTGTTTGTGCCACACTGCCTGTTCCGTCAATATCTTCACCGACACTTCCGGCTTGAAAGAAAACCCTGGTACCGGCAGGGAGCGTATCAGGAAGACAAATATCCAGGCGAATCGCCTCAGTTCCCGAAAGATCGCGGGGAACACCACGGTCAAAGACCACTTGAGCACCGGCCCATTGGTTGGCTCCTAGTTGCGATTCAAGGCTGAGGACACGATCTGTACGGGTCTCGTAACCGAGCATCAGGTATGGCCCGGTCCAGCCGTTGGACCCGTAAGGCACTAACGGGGCATTGGGGTTTTCATTACCCGGACTCCCTCCGTTACCTAGAACCATAGCTCCCGAAAGAGGGTCAAGGCTCCAGTAGTCACGGTAGAGAAGGGCTCCCCGATTCAAGTCCGTCGCTGTAAAAGTCGGGATACTTGGGGTGTAAGTCGAAGTTAGGGTTTGGGGGGCTTCGGCCGGACGTAGGGTTTGACTGCTGAGGTTGGCGGTGGTCCCTTGCGAATTTAACCCCGCTAATTCCCGGTAACCCGTACTATCAGCCAGGACGGCAGCTCCCGTGGTGTTGACCAGCCAACCCCAGTCACCACTATGCCCTTTCCATTCCAGCGCACTGGCAATCGTCCCGGGGGCTTGCGAGTCTTGGGTGGTAAACCGGTTTTGTTGCAGGTTCCACTGAAAACTTTCCGACGCTTCAAGGCTTTGGTTGGGGGTTAAATCCCAATGGTTGCCCTGGTACAGGCGCAAATCGGTAGGCGTAGAGTATTGATTTGCCGTCTGGTAGGTTACGACAATTTGATCCGAGTCGTACAAAGGGAGGCCCAAGTTCAGGGTTCCAGTATTCGGGTCATAAACTGCTCCGGGAACACTTTGTCCATTTCGGGTCACGACAACGCTGCCAGGTAAGATACCCGTTCCCAAATTGATCGAGTTAGAAACGGTCTGCGTGGCGTAAGACGTAACTTGAATTTCTAGATTGAGAGCGGCTCCTTGGGGTGTCATCGAAGGATTGGGTTTATACAAATCTCCTGGTGATGAGGTAGCATTCAAAAAAGGAAAATTGGTAAAGGACCCTGAGGTACTTGTTAGAGTAAAGTAATCTTGCCCAGGAATCCATGAGAACGAATAACCGGTGAGGGCTGTTACAGAATCTTTATTGGTCACTGAAAAAAATGCGTTGGCTTGAGTTCCCGCCGGTAAGGGATAGGTATTTTTATTTTCAAAGGGAGAGTACGTGCCTGGAAGATAAAGAACGTACCAATATCCGCTCAACCCGGGAAGACTCAAACCTTGATAGGTTTGCTGTGAAATGGGATCAAGAAAACTTGATCCTGCTCCTGACCAGGTAACCAACAAAATTTTTGTGCTGGGGGAAGCGAGTTGAATCAACCCATGCGTCCCGTCAACAAAAACTTCTGCAGACGTGGCGGCACGGACGTGAAGCCCGGTTAACGAAGACCGCCAACCGGGATCTTGGGCGGGAACCGAAGGGATGACAGTACTACCGGCTGGGTCTTGAATCATTACGGAAATGTTTGTAGGCAAAGCCGTAGAAGGGAGGCTAAAGAAACGGCCATGTATCCACTCTGAGGGGTCAAGAACGGCAGTATTAGCTTCACGCGAGCCATAAAAAACTTTAGTTATCGTGTTATTGTCTTCATAACGAGCTAAAAAATCATGAACAGACGAAGGGGTACCCAGTTCAAACGCTAAAGCCGGGTTGCCCTGCTGACCTGCCGGTACAGGGAGTTCGGCTCGCGACGGAACACTAATGGCAGTACTGCCCAATTTGGCCCAACGAAACAGCTCGTTTTCTTGCCCCAGGTAACCGAGTAGGAAAGTATTGTTGGTAAAAGCCCCATGGTAACCAAGTTGAAAGTAGTAACGGTGTAAAAGCCACAAGGTCAGGTCAAAATCCGGGATCTGTTGAAAGATAAAGCCTTGGTCATAGCCGGGATAGCCCATGAACGGTGCTGTGCCTTGTGACGAAAAACCAGCTCCCCAGCCAAAACCTAAGTGTTCTGTCCAGGTTCCCAGAGCCGTAGCTTGAAAATCTGCACTGCCCAATTGTGTTTGAAACAAACTCGCAGGTGCTTCCGGAAGGAGTTGAGAGGGAGAGGGGGTGGGGACTTGAGCGGAAAGCGAAAATGGTGTGACAAGGCCTGCACAGAGACCTAAGATTTGAGCAAAACGCTTACACGTCTTCGCGGGGAAACAGATACAGATCTTTGATCCTGTAGCTTTCTGTTGTATTGACGAAGTCCACAAAGTCATTCTCCGCAGTCAGAGTCAGTTCTACCACATAATGAAGGGGTTCAAAACGAGGATCTTCAACGGCGAGTTCAAACTTGAAAATCCTGAGGTTTTCACCTGGTTCTGCACGAACAGGACGAGGCCAGAATAAGTACGTTCCTGCGGTATTCGCAATCAATTGATAAGGATTTTGCCAGTTGGGATCTATGACCTGAACCAATTGACCGTCCGCCAAAAGACTGACACTAAGATCATGAACTGGGGAAAAATTCGATCCATCCAAAAGCCGCCCAATGATCGAAGGAAAGTTAAAAAACAACCCTTCGTGGTCTTCGACGGGGAATTCTTGCGGACGTTCACGCCGTCGTGAAGCCACAACTTCCATACCCTCTTTAACTAAACGGGTCACATCGGCCAGCTTTTGTAATTTTTCTTGGTAGTCAAGGGTTTCGTTATAAGCCAACCCGCGCCCTGAGACGACATATTGGGGGGAAATCCGATTGAGGACATAGCAGACCACATCCAACTTAGCACCGGTTTGTTCACCCGCAGACCACGTGGCAAAGGCTGAACTGGTTGGCAACATTTCTTCGACTTTCTGAATGACGAGGTCTTTCATCAGATTATGGATGCGCATCAATCACTCCTGTGTTGAGTGTAAGGTCTGGCGTAAAACAGTGCAAGGAAAAGCGTCCTTTCCTTTTTTCTTCTTTACACAAAAAAACTTTGGGCATTGCGGATGCGTCCTTTTAATCGTTCAGGACCGATCAATCTCAGTCGTTTCAGGTGGGTTGTAAAACCATGGACGACGGTTTTATCAAAAACAGTACCCGCGTCAGGAAAGGGAGTTGCGCGACCGTCTTTCAAAATCGGTAAGTCTACGTCAAAAGAAACTGAGTGCGGCACATCGATGGTGAGATCTTCTGGATCCAGCTTTTCACCCGTTTGTCGTTCGATTTCACGTCGAATTTCTTCTTCTGTGTCGTCTTTTTCTTTTGTTGTCGCCAAGCGTTGAGCAAAAAGGGCATTTTCATCCCAAGATTGTTCCCATAAGGTAATGTAACGTCCGGGTTGTTCTGCCAAAGGAATTTTTTGCAGAGCCCGATGGGGCATTCCCGACATTTTGGCGGCAAAACTCACATCATCTTCATTAACCAAATCGGCAGGTTTCAGCACTCCTTCTTGAAGGGCTAAATGCAGGGACTTTTTAATCATGGCAGAGGGAGATCGAACTCCTTTATGCCAATAGACGGACTTGTACATCAGGTACTTGGAAAACAACAAGTGTTCAACGGAAAGAATACCCTTGGGCGAAAGTCCAATTCCGAATTCCCGATGGGGAAGTATCTGACTAACAATAAAATCTGCATCCTGAATTCCATAGGGCACCCCACAGAAATAGGCATCACGGTTTAAATAGTCCAACTTGTCCGGATCTAAGACTCCAGACAAAAGACGTCGAAAGAAATTTAATTGTTCAGAAGCAGGGGCATAGGTCAACCGATGGTCAATTATGGCGGCAACAAAGGCGGGGTCTGTTCCCACTTCCTGTTGAATTAATGGTCTTAACGGTTCAGCAAGAACAGCTTGAGCCGAAAGCTGTTCATGTCGGGGCATGTTTAGACCATCTTCCAAAGTATGGGCATAGGGAAAATGCCCCAAATCGTGAAACAAAGCCGCACATAAAAAAGCTTGAACACCCTCCAAAGTCAGGTGTCCCGGATAGGCCGGGGAACGGACCAAGGTTTGAATGATGCGCTTCGCCAGGTGAAAAACTCCAAGGCTGTGATTGGCGCGGGTATGCGTCGCTCCCGGATAGACCTGGACAGCCAAGCCCAGTTGCCTTAAACGTCCCAAGCGTACAAAGGGGGAGAGGTGAAGTGTCCTTTCAAGGGCAGGAGTTAAATAAATATGTTTCCACAGGGGGTCCCGTACGGGACGAATAAAATCATTTTCAAGGTGATGAAGGATAGATTGAGTCTCGTTCACACAAAGATATTAGGAGCTTCTGGACGCACTGTCCAGACATAAGCTAGGCTGATGTCTGTGAGAACTCTGGTCTTTTTTGCCTTACTGTTCAGTCTCTTGGTTGCGTGCATGCCTCAAAAGGCAAAAACTTCCCCCGGCGTGGGGAAAGCAACACCTGCTGTATCTCCTTCTGGCAAAGTTCTACCACCTCCTACGAGCAAGCCGCCTCAACCGCAAGCTCCACCTGTGAAGTCCTCGGTTTCAGCTTTTGATAAACTTCTCAGTGGAAAAGAATTTCTTTTAGAAGTGCGAAATCCCGACATCATTCCCCCAGAACAAGATGAAGTTCTGGGACCACTAGCAGATCTTTCAGACCCAGCCGCTAGGACCGCCGAACATTTTCTAGCGGCTCTAGTTCAGGGAAAAGTCCTTCAAGAAAGTCTGGATCCTTCCTGGGCTTCTTACCTCACAACTGTGCTCGAAGCTGAACTCAAGCAAGCCGGGAAGTTGACCAACTTTCGCTTAGGAGCTTGGGAGCCTTCGTTAGGTTCAGAAGAAAAGAGGGCTCCTTTTTGGCTTGAGGGAAAAGGGCGGGCCTTTGGAACCATTTATGTCCTACATACTGAGCAAGGGTGGAAAGTATCAGATGTTCAGGGGGACTTACGAAAAGCCAGTGAGCCGTATAAAAAACCAGAGTTTAGTGCTACCCAGGGGCTCGAAAAGAACCCCTGGCGAATTTACTAGAGATTATTTGCCGATTTCTACACTGACGCGGCGTTGTGGAAAGGTCTTACCGACAGCAACGGCATTTCGTTTGGCATTGTAGACTACGCCATCGTTCCAATATTCTACAGCAGCAAACATGGCATTACCCCCGTCATGTTCATCACTTTTCTGAGTGCGGAACGAAACAAAGTTGCCTAATTCGTCAAAGTTTTGATCTTGAAAAAGTTGTAGGCGTTTGCGGTTGAAAGAATTCCATTCTTCAATCCCTTGAAAGCCTTCACCTTCGTCTTGAACAATCAAATGGGCATGAGTGGTCGAAAAGGAATACCAAATTCGAATCTTTTTATCGGGATTATTTCGGTTACCGTGTTTAACGGCGTTTTTAATGATTTCACTAATCTGCTGCTCCAAAAGGTTAATTTCTTTGATTTCGGGAGGAGCCTTTTGGACAATCAGTAGGGTGAAATAACGGATTTGACGGAAATCGGAGGGAAACTCCTTATTGAACATTCCCGTCTTATCAAACAAGGGATGATTTTCATTGACTAGAATTTCTTTCAGTTGTTCTTGGGACATGGGTTTCTCCTCTTATTCCGCCGCGATTTTTTGAATAGCTTCGTCGACTGTTCCCGCGATAGGGAAATAGCCCATGAGCTTGGTCAGTTCAATGACCTTTTTCACCGAGCCATGAATGTTGCAAATGACCAGTTTTAGATTCATTTTTTTGATGGTGGAACAAATGTAGATTAACGCCCCGATTCCTGAGGAATCGATATAGTCAACGTTTTCCATATTGATGACAAATTGCTCGACCTTCTTTTCAAGCATTTTCATCACCAATTCTTTCAACCTATAGGAATTATAAAGATCCATTTCGCCGTTGACGTCGATGATGTAGGTTTCTGCACTCTTCCTGATCTTTAAATCCATCGTCTACCCCTTTTTAGTGTTCCACTCTCATCAAGACAAAGGTCTCGTCGTCATGCTGCTTGGCTTTACCCACAAACCCTTCCAAGTCCGCTATGATCAGCTTTTTCAGCTTTTCAGGCGATTCCTGGTGGTGTTGGCGAATAACGTCTTGCAACGATTCTAACGAATACTGCTGTCCTTTTTCATTCATGGCTTCAATGATGCCATCCGTGTAAAGGACAATCAGATCTCCTTTTCTTAAGACCGTGTTAATTTGATTATAGCGGGTTTTCCGTTCCAATCCAATAGGAATTCCTTCAGTATCTAAAGTTTCAAAATCATCCTGTTCAGCCCGATAGATTAAAAGCGGGTGGTGAGCAGCGTTTGAATACTCTAACTGATGAGAAGTAAAGTCATAACTCAACATGGCAACGGTGGCAAAACGGTCCAAACTGACTCGACCGGCAATGCCCCAGTTCACAATATCGAGGATTCGGCTGACCGTCATGTGAGGTTGACGAGCCACCAAATGGGTAATTGTTCGAATCATGACCATGACCAAACTGGCAGGGATACCCTTTCCTGCCACATCGCAAACCGTTAAAAGAATCTGACCCTTTCGAATATTAATAATATCATAGTAGTCCCCAGATACCCCTTTAGCTGGTTGCGAGAAGGCTGCCAAAGAAATACTGGATACGCGAGGTAAGTGTGAGGGCAAAAGTTGGCCTTGAATTTCGGCGGCTATGCCTAAATCTCGTTCCATCTCTTGTTTTTCTAAGAGCTGAAGGTAAGTGTAGAGGCTATTGATCGTTAAAGACGTATAGTCTCCAAAAGTTTTGATTTGACCCAAGATTTCTCTGGTAAAGAGGTGATTGCTCTTTCGTGAGGCAATAGCCAAAACACCAAAAACTTTTTTTCCTTGCATTAAGGGGGTTAAAATCAACGAGGCAATGTAAATTTGGTCCATACGGGAGTTATGAACCATTCGGGGGTCCAATTTGGAATCCCGGACATAAATTGGTTTGCCTGTAGCGGCACACTCTCCAACAATGGTCTCACCCAGGGGAATGGGGGTAGATTTAAAGAAATTTTCCAGGTTATTGGCTTTTAACTTAACCTTAGCAGGAACGTCATAAGGCGGGGGAAAATCTCCTTCAACAGCCTTCACCCTCAGAACATCATCAAATTCATCGACTAAAAAGATCGCGCCGCCATCCGCATTGGCCGTCTTCACAGCCGAGTGAACGACAAAATCTAGAACCCGGTCAATGTCGAGCTTTTCGGCAATAGCGTTGCCAATTCGCGTCATGAACTCGTACTGAGAGTTCATGTTTTTTTCCATTAAGTCCCGTTGATGAGACATACGGGCATAGGCTCGGCGGTGCCAAAAGGTAAGGGTCCATAAATAGACCAGACTGGTCAGGGGCATGAGAAGCATTTGAACCAGAGGTAATTGATAGCCTCCAAACGGCACCAGGATGAGTATGATGGCGTGAATCCAAACGGTTAATTTGATCAGAGTTCCCCGTGCGTTGAGTAATACTCCAGCTTTGGGGGTGTTGTACTGAGAAACTTCATAGTAATGATAAGCAACATAGCTCCAGTTGGTGACAATCAAAGCAGATTCCCAAAAATGGAAATACCAAGCTCCCTGCAAGGCGGCAAAAGTCACAGAGACGAGAAAACCTATGGCGTTAAGTAGAAGAATCCAAACGGTATAATAATTTTTTTTCGTATAGCGGCTTAAAATTTTCAGAAAGAGACCCGCTGAAAGGGCTTGAATCCCTAAGGTGACAGGAAGTTGGTAAGCCGAAATTCCTGAAAGTCCCAAGACCGCGAAAAGAACACTGCCAAAGAACACAACGAGAATGAGCTGTTGTACCTCACTCTTAATGACAACCTTTTTACTAAGGGTTAAGTTCCGTAAAGTGAGGTAGAGCGCTAGGAGTGCAAGGATTTGGGCCCATAGCGGATTGAATATAAGGTTTTGCATGATGTCTGCCATAGGCTTTCTAAACCAAATTCTAACCTTGCCTGTGAAATCCGTCAAGCATAGCTTTTTTTATCCCGAAAATCTTACATATGCTGTACGTCATGGTAGAAATTTCGGCTTTTCCTCAATTCAAACGCCTGCGACCTCGTGAAGCCCAAGAAATTTCTGACTTAGTCATACACCTTGGTGTCCATCGAGGTGGAAAGTTTGTTAAAGAACTTAGTGGTTTCTTTCTTTTTTCGTTTCACCCCGCTCGCGAAAAGATCATGAGTCTGATTTCAGAATTTTTATTTATGACGGTTGAGTCTCTAGAGAAAAAAAAGGAGGAGCTTTTTGGTTATAACCTCCTTTGGGAGCAAATTGAGGGCTCTGATGAAGACATCACTTTTAATCGGTTAAAAAATCTGCTCTTTCAAGCCCCTGGTTCGGAAGGTGTTTGGGCTGGCCCCGAGGTTACCCCTCTGTTACAAGGTCATTTCCCCTTAGCTGAAGGAGATCTTACCCAAGTTCTTGGTCCGCAGCTGACCTCAGGTCGTGAAAGCTGGGACTACGAAGAGTTTCTGGATCTGACAGGGTGGCGAGAAGCCTTAAGCGGTCCCCTTGAAAAACAAATGGCCGAGCCGGGAAAGGTTTTACGTTTAAAATCCGACCATGTTGTAGAAAAGCTTGCGATTGTGGTGCGAGTTTTGAAACAGACTTTCGGTACTGGAGAGGGCTTTCCCGTAGTCTTTCCTTTGCAAGATAGCCGAGATGCTTTAAGTCAGTTATTAGCCCAGGTAGACCCTTCTTTTGTTCCAGAGATACCCCGCTATTTGACAGGTGAAGAAGCTGTCCTTTGGCCTCAAAATCCACAGTGGGAGTTTTTACTGACAAGTCGGGGGGGGGCGGATTATTCTGGTGATCGCAGTAGCTTAGACGCCTACGGGGCTCTTTTAGGGTATTTTTCAGCCCAGATTGCCCGACTCAGAGCCGAAAAGTTGCCTCCAGTTTTCTTGTTTCTTTCCCCCCAAAAATTTCCAGAAGCCGCTTCTGAGTTGCTTGGTCGATTGTTAATGCCTTTGGTGAACAAAGAAGGGTTGCGAATCATTATTTTAGAGTCTTCACATCGGGAAACAGAGTTTTTGTCTACGATGACGAGTGTTTCTTGGTCCTTTCCCAACTTAACTCTTAGCCGCTTAGAACAAGAACGAGCCCGAAGAGAATGGATAGAGCGACTGGATTTGCCCACGGAGTCCGTTTTAAAAGCTTGCCAGGATCGGGGGGCCGCCCTAGCCCATTGGTTTTGGGGGGTGCAAGAAGGCCGCTGGAAAAGTCCAGTGGGAGAAGATCCCTCCTGGCTACTTCTAGAGGCTTTGGGAATCACGCATCAAAAAGTGTATTACGTTTTTTTGCTCGGACAATCCTTGTTGGGAGAGTCGGATTTAATTCGCTTTTTTGAGTATTTTGGAGAAGACGCTGCCGTAACTCGTGACAAAGTGGAAAGTCTAAAGTCCTTAGGGTACTTAATCTTCGGTACGCGGAATTTAGCCCTTCGTCCCGATTTTAAAGATCGGTTGGCCCAACAATTGGGGGAAGAAGGTAAGCTGTTAGCGTCACAATTAGGTAAGTTTCTGAGGGAAGCCTGGAAAGCGCAAGGAAAACGTTTGTCGGAGGTTGTCTGGGAAGTCCTCTTAAAAGGACAAGAATACGACTTTGCTCTTGAAGTTCTGTCTGCATACGTCAGTCAAAAAATTAATCGTGGCGAAGGAGATTTTTTGCCGCTTTTGTCGTTGGCTCGGTGGCAATCCTTACCAGTTGAAGAAGCCCGCGAGCGCCTGATTCTTACTAGTGCGGCTTTTAAACTTCGTTTTGCTTTGAATCAAAGTGAAAAAACTTGGAAGCCTGATAGCCTCGAGGCGTTTCGTAAGGGGTTTTCTTCGAATACAGAAAATTTGCCAGTGCTAGAGTGGACACTTCAATTGGGGCGTTGGAATTTGTTGCAAGCCTCGGTAGCCGAAGGTTTTCATTTGTTAAAAAAAGCCTTGGCGGGTGCACAAGAACGTCATCAGCCGGAATTAGAAATCCGAGCGGGGATAGATATTGGTCAGGCTTTGTTAATGCGTCAAAAAAATGAAGAGGGTAGGGAATACTTTGAAATGGCCGGTCGATTGGCTGAACAATGGGGGGATACGTTTCATATTGTTCAGGCCGGGCTTTGGGATACTTGTGCCCGCTTTTTAGCGGGGCAGTTAACCGGAACCTCAAAAATTCTTGACCGTCTGGAACCTTTGGCCCTAAAAGGTGGATTACACCAATACAGCACAGCCTTTCAGTTTTTTCGGGCTAGGTTAAGTTTTGAATTGGGCCGCTATGAAGAAGCTGAAAACACATTACAATCCTTAGGTCGAAAAGCTGCCGAGTTCGCCATTCCACAAGCCAGAACTTTGGCCAGGCTTTGGGCTGGGCGCTGTTTAGCGTATCAGAATCGGTTTGAAGAAGCTGAAAAGCTTTTCTTAGAAACTACGAATAGCCTTGAATCGTGTATTTATCGTGCGGAGTCCGCCATCTTGCAAAGGGACCATGAACGAGCCTGGGAATTGCTTCGCCAAGCCCCCGCAGAACTGAAAGTCCAACCCTATACAGGTGATCGATTGAATTTTGCTAGTGGCTATTCGCTGGCTGAAGATAAAGCGTTGCCCTCTCCAGAGGGGGGAATGTTAGAACTTTTATTCATGGCTTTAAAGGCGCATGCCGCTTCCTTAAAAGGATTCAAAACAGAAGCTCATGAGGCTTTTCAGGAACTGTTGAGCCGAAAATCTCTTATGGAACTCAGCCGCTTTTCCCCTTGGATCTATCTATGGCATTACCGTGCGATCGAGCGGCACTCCGATAATGAAGCTCACCGTCTTACGATTTTGGGGCGAGGTTTGAAGTCCTTACAAACCTTATCGAGTTGTATAGAAGACCCGGCAGAGCGCCAAGAGTTTGTTAATCGGCCCTATTGGAATGCGCAGTTTTTGAGTGAAGCTCGTCGTGAGAAGTTATTGTAAGCGCTTCAAAGGCTTGTTTCCAAGGCCCTGGCCAGCGAGCTGGCCGGCCATTGGCTGTCGTGACAACGGCTAATTTTAAAAGAGCTTTAAGTACTAACGGCCCGTCAACAAGTCTAAGGAGATGGCTCATCTCGACTGTTGCCCCACCAATCCGCGTGGGGAATATTTCTAATTCTAATTCTTGATCTGGAAGGGCCGGAGTGAGAAATGTTAACTGAGCCTCTGCCACCCAAATGCCAAAACCTTGTACTAAAAGTTCTTGATAAGACAAACCTTGGTGACGAACCATTTCAAGTCGGCCCATCTCTAAATAGTTCAAGTAGATGGCATTGTTGACATGTCCGTAGGCGTCACAGTCGTAAGGGCGCACACGAAAGCGGTAGGTAAAGGACGGCATGAGAACTCCTAAGGTAGGTTATACCGTGAGCGGATCAGCTAATCTGGCTAAACAATTTTCGACGATGGGTTCAACGTCATTGACTTCAAGACCTAGGTCACGAACTTTTAACCGTTCATTTGAAAGCATCCAGCTTCGGGATGTGGCGTTGTAGTTGGCTAAAATAAAATCTTTAATCGCGAGGACCGCTAAGGTGTTTTGAACGTTTTTTACGTCGAGACCGTGTTCGGCGGCAAAATCTTTCAGATAGAGCTGAATGGTTTCTTCTAAGCGGCTTCGAAACAGAACATGAAGATTTTTTTCTCGTCCATTTGGCATAGCCTCGATTCTATCTTTAATAGAGATAACTTCGAGTTCTGTGCCGTCATACTTAGTCCAGTGCGAGGTTAAGTCAGGGGTAGCTAGAGCTTGTCGCGCACGTTCTCGCCGTTTTTTGTCTTCTTCGCGCATCAAAGCGACTTTGGCTTCTGCCCGTGTGCGTGCTTGGGCTTCTTCTTGCTTTTTTTGTTGGACGGCTTGAGCGGCGGCCTTGCGTACTTCTTGCTTTTCTTGTCGTTGACGTTCTACCAAAAGGGTGGCTCGTTTTCGTCGTTCTTTCCGCTCCCGCTTTTCTTTTTTTATGAGTTGCTCGGCCCAAGCTCGAGTATCTTCAATCACTGGCTTGGCTTGTTCTCCCGGTTTGATGCGGCGCCACACCGACTGCATATAGATATCTTTGCGAACGTTGTATTCGTAGGGGCTATCCCGGGCTACGACGGCATAGATAGCATATAAGATTTCTTCATCGGCCACACCCCGAGCTTGTCCATCTTTGATAATCTGATAGATCGCGGCGTGTGGGGTTCGATGACGAGCGGAGTAAACGGAAACTTTATTTTCAAAGGCAGGATCAATGGTCTTCAACCAGTACTGCCAGCAATAGGTTAAAGCAATGTTTTCTAAGCCCTGAATTTTGGGGTTGATCAAGATTTCTTTAAGGTCTTGTTCGGTAAAAGTCACCGAAGCGACCTCAATGGTCACAACTTTGGCTTTGGATGGACGTTGGGTTTGTTCGCTTAGACTTTTGGGTAGGACGAGGCGAATTTCTTTTCGCTCAAATAGATGATCCCCGAGGTAATCTTGTAAGACTCCGCATACGGAGGCAAACTCTTGGACATGCCATTCTGCTTCTTGAGAATACGCCCTGAGACGTTCTAAGACTTGGGCTGCTCGTGCTTTAGAAGGAGGTAAGGCCCTTAAGGCGGTGCGGATAGGTTCTAATAAGGACCAGTTTTTCCCCCTGGGACCTGAGCCGAAACATTGTAGAATGTAAAGAATGGTACGGCGAATCGATTCGAGGGAACGGTCGGCCAGTTCTTCTGTAAGTCGGGAAAACAAAGGAGCAAAGAGGGCATGAGCAGTCCGATGCCATCTTAACAAAGTCGCGCGGCTTTCAGCTTCGGGATACTTGGTAGAAAGCCTTTGATAAAGTTTTCGAGCCAATTCTAGATTTTTATCAAAACGAGCTTGAAAATAGGCCCCTATATCTAAGTCATGACCACTTTGAATTTCAGGGTGTTCTGTTTTTAAAAACAGCGCACGGACTTTACGAAGGGACGTAGGGGGAGACCCTGTAGGTTGAGCACTCACGAGGTTAACGAGTTGAGGCTCAAACTCTTCTAGGGCACCGCAAAGATTCTCTTGGGATTGTTGTTTGAGGTAAACCCTGAGGGCTATATAAGTAGTCAAAAGGTCGTCTGACAGAGAGGAAAACCCAGTATGCAGAACGATTAGCCACGAATCATTTCGGGCTCTTTCCTTGATGCTGTTCAGTACCTGAGGGAAAAAATCCCCTTTCGATGTAGACGCCGGCATGAGTTAGGTTATTTTAGCGTAGATTTTTTCCCTTTGGCAAGCGTAAGCAGATTTTCCGAGCTTGACGAAAAAAAAAGATTCTGGTAATTTGACCGCGCTGTTGAGGTGGCATAGCTCAGACGGTAGAGCAAGCGGCTCATATCCGCTCGGTCGGGGGTTCAAGTCCCTCTGCCACCAAATTCCCTAAATTGTTCTTTTTTTCCTCTTGACGGTGTGAGCTTGGAATTTCAAGCTTATGACAAGAGGTGTGTTTTTATGTCTGCCAATTTAGAAACCGTCAGATCCCTTTTGTGGATGTTAGATCAACTCAAACAAGAGGGGAGGTTTCTATACGACGAGTGGGCCGAAGAATTCCGCCCTGAAGAACCTGCCCAAGAAGTGCGAAACGATCGTAGATTTCTCAATCACGTTGCGGTCTTGCGAGAACAAATTTTACCCCTTTTTCAGCCTGGCTCTGCTGAGTCGGATTTTTTAAAAGCTGAAAAAGGTGTTTATACGGTGATTCACCCGATCAGCCAAGCTGAATGGTCACAAGTTCCTGATGCTGAAGGCTTGAACTTTTTGCCTTTGCTCAATGCGATCAATCAGTCGCAGAGTTTGATGCCGTTTCCTTCTCCTCGAATTGTCAAATTACTAGCCAACGAACTTGAAGTCCATGAAGAACGCCTAGGTCCGGTGATTTTTAAAAATACAGCGGCTTGGAAATTAGACTACCGTCTTATTCGAGAAATCCTAGATGCGGTTGAAGCCCATGAAAAGCTCCTCGTAGAACCCAAGCCGCCGCGACATCCCTGTGAGGTCTCTCCTCTTTTGGTGGTAAACTGTGATGGGGCTTGGTATTTATTGGCCTTAGCGGGAAACATCCTTTTACAATACAATTTGAGCCGAGTTCAGAATATTACGCGCCAAAAAGGTGTTGAGGCCGAAAAGTATCCCGCCGCGACCTTTCGTACCCTGCGTCATTTGGTGACCGAGTTGTGGGGAACCTTTTGGATTACGGATCCTTTTGATCCAAAACCCGGAGAAGCTGTCACCATTCGTTACACGGGGGAGGCGAAACAATACGCTACGGAACGGTTTGAGCAAAAATCGTACGTCCCAGGTGTTCCTTGGTTTCGTCTTGCTGTCACAGAAGCTTACGCAGATGTGACTTTGCGGGTCCAATCTCAAGGCAAGCATTATTCAGAAATTTTAGGAGAAATCTTACGTTGGGGCCCTTTCGCAGAACCTTTAAGCCCCGACGAGTTGGTGCGTCAATGGCGAGAAGCCATTCAAACTATGGCGTCTAAGGCTTTTCCAAAGTCTTGAAGTGGGTGACCTAAAGTACTAGGCTTGGCGTCATGAACGAAGAAATTTATTGCCCGACTTGTCAGGCTCTTAAAGTTATGACTCTGATTCGTCAGCAAGAAAGCATGGAAGAAAACGGGAAGTCCATCACCTATGAGGTTGAGTTTTATCGCTGTCCCGATTGTCAGGAAGAACTCGAAGAGGCCGAGCAGTTGGAACGTAACCTCAAAGCGGCTCGTGAAGCCTACGACCAGCTGTGAAATAAAGGATTTTCTCTTGAAGTGGACTTTGCTGAAACTATGCTTCAATCCGTGTTCTATTTTCTAGAAGCGGAGGAACAGACGATGGCAAAGTTCAGGAATATCCACCTCAAAAAACTTTCTGCAGAGGAAATTGCTAGCTTAGAAGATCTGCCACAAATCTTGGAAGAGTTGGACCAAAACTTAAAGGCTTGGACAGAGAACTTAGCTAACTTTGCTACGTTCGTTGAAACACTTTCGCAAGAAAATTCCTCCGGTAATCTAAAGAAAAAACTTCTGAAAGTTAGTAACAAAATCAGGAGAGTTTTAGGGAAGCAAGCGTGAGGAGGAAAGTATGAGTAGTGGTTATTATTCTGAACAAGACATGGATGACTATGCGGTTAGGGTAAAAACGGCGCCAGAGGATTACCCCGCCAGAGCGGCCCAGTCGACAGCCGCAATGCTACGGAAACATCCGTCTGCTTACAAGCGGTATGGCGTGTACTGGTGGGGTCTTAAGACCTTGTTAAGAAAGTACATTCATGATGGCTCCTGGTATTGTGGACCAGAAACGGATGCCGTGATGGAAACCCGTGCGAATCATGGCTCAGAATTTCGTAATGCTTTAGCCGCTTTAGTGTACTTTGACCACCATCCTCTCGCAGATTCTAAAGCTCAGTGGGAGGACTCTCAGGGAGTCATCCACCCGTATACCCTCATGGACATCGATGCTCCCTCGTAAGCTTTAGTGCTGAAAATTATTGACAGCATGTCAGCTAAGCTGGGAATACAGGAGTTTACGATGAAAACGACTTGGAGCCAAGAATTGCAATCTCAAACCCGAGATATCCTTTATAATATGCCCCCCGGAGTTTTTCTATTGGCGGAACGGTTGGGACGAAAAGGGGTGTGTCTAAAGAATTTTCAAGGCCCTTCCGGATATATTACCCTGGCAGATTGCCTAAATGATGAATACCCGATTCGCTCCCATGAAAATGATCAACTGCTTGCGCATTTTTCATCCATTGACGAGCTTTTGGAGGCAGGATGGGCCATCGATTAGCTTCAACTTGGGATAGGTTGCCCTTAAAGGCCCGTTGGTTCGTTCGCCAGGGTTAGGTCAAGTTCTCGAAGCTTATCGGACTCAGTTAAACTTCGAGTTTCACAATCCCAAGACCTTTAATTCTTGCGTTCTTGGGAAAGTGGCACGATACTGAGCCTAAGAGGTGAATGATGTCTCAAGAAAATGAAACGACAGCTGTAGCCCTGGTAGAAGGGGCTCAAGTCAGCGTCAAAACGCGCGAGGCTTTAGGTCAATCTGCTCCCTGGTTAAGGTTTTTGGGTATTCTAGGCTATATTGGTCTGAGTCTTCTCATCCTCGTGGGAATTGGTCTCTTTATTTTTGGTCTTGTTCATAACTCTCAGGGCTTGGGGGATACTATCCGTCAACGGTTTATGCCGTATTTGGGTATTTTCTATGTGATGATTGCAGTCGTGATGTTTATTCCGCTACGCTTTCTCATGCGAATGGCCAAAGCTTCGAAAATCTACAAGGTGGATTCCTCAGCCGCGAATTTAGAACTTTTTGCCGTGAATTTTCGAAAACTCGTCAAGTTTTATGGGATTACCACGATTGTGATCTTGGCCGTTTACCTTCTGGCCCTTCTAGGATTCGTTATATTCCTTCATAAGTTTTTTTCTTAATGACGGTATTCCCTGAGAATAAGGGTCTTCCCTTAGATTGATGTTCTTGCTAGAGTGACCCTGAAGCTAGGGGTCCTGCCATGAAACTAGGCGGGTGAGAAATACCCTTTGAACCTGACGCGGGTAATGCCGCCGTAGGGAAGCTCCCCGTCTAGCTTACCTGTTTGTGTTCTTCCTAGCCCCAAAGGGGCCATCCATCAACGATTTAACAGCCTTTCGTCAATTACCTCCAGAAGCCTTTTCAAGTTTTGCGCAAGAACTTCGTCAGGAACTTTTGCGTTATCTGGACCAAAGTGGGGGACACTTAGCCTCCAACCTGGGTTGTGTTGAGTTGACGATGGCACTTCACTGGGTATTTGACTCGCCTCACGACCGAATCTTTTTTGATACCGGACATCAAGCGTATGTTCACAAGCTTCTGACAGGACGGCGCGGACAGTTTTCGACATTACGGAAAAAGGGCGGCTTAGCTCCCTTTCCTCATCATGAAGAAAGTCCTCATGATCCATTTTGTCCCGGTCACGGAGGAACCGCTTTAAGTACGGCTATGGGTTGCGCTTGGGCACATCAACTTTTAGGCAAGTCCCAGCAAGTCATCGCGGTCTTGGGTGATGCGGCTTTGAATTCGGGGATGACCTTAGAAGCCTTTAACCAACTCTCCGAAACAATTCTGAACCTTTTGGTGATTATCAACGACAATGGCTATTCCATTTCTCGCACAGTAGGAGGTCCTCATTTTTGGAAGTCAGCTTTAGACCGCTTTAACGTCTATCGCGAGCCTCTGGATGGTCACGATACCTGTGCTCTCATTGAACGTCTTCGGCATGCCGCTAGCCTTCCTGGTCCTCGTCTTTTGTGGCTTCAAACCCAAAAGGGTAAGGGATATCTTCCGGCAGAACTTGACCCCGTTGCCTACCATAGTGTCGCTCCTGGTTTTCTCAAAACTGGAAAGCAAAGCCTAGAAAAACCATCAACCATCTCTTCTCTCAGTTTCACAGCGGCTTTTAGTCGTTGGGTAGAAGAAACGGCTTCTGTGGTACCTCACTTGGCCGTAATTTGTCCTGCCATGACAGAAAGCTCGGGGCTTCGTTCTTTTGCTTTGGCTTATCCTGAGCGCTTTTATGACACAGGGATGGCGGAACAGCACGCATTAGGCTTGGCCGCTGGGTTAGCTGCGCAAGGGTGGCTTCCTATCGTTGCAATCTATTCAACCTTTTTACAAAGGGCTTTTGACCAAATTATCCATGACCTAGCCCTTCCGGGACTCAAGGTCATTTTGGCCATTGACCGAGCTGGAATCGTTGGGCCGGATGGGCCGACTCATGCCGGGATTTTTGACCTAGCTGTTTTGAGAATGATTCCAGGAATAACAGTGATGCTCCCTGCTGATGAGCACGAGCTAAGGGGAATGTTCAACTTAGCGCTAACCCTGGGCCTCTGTGCCATTCGTTATCCTAAAGCAGATTGTCTACCCAGTGTGGGGTTAAATTTTTCTGCCGTAGAACGAGGGAAAGCTTCACTGGTGAGAAAAGGAAAACAAGTGGCTTTGGTGACAAGTGGTAGCCTCGTGGAAACAGCTCTAGCAGTCGGAAATCAACTTGACGCAAGCGTGGTCAGTTTAAGGTTCGCCGTGCCGCTCGATGTGGCGTTTTTAAAAGACTTATTTGCTGAACATAACCTACTTATCGTGGTGGAAGAGACTCCGCTAAGCGGCGGACTTGGTGAAGCCATCTTAGCTGTCTTAAACCCTTTACCAAAGGGGAAACGGGTCGTCTTGAAAGGACTGAGCCCGCAATTCCCCACAACTGGGACACGCGAAGAAATCTTGTCAGACCTAGGGTTGGATCAACAAGGAATTCAACAGTTTGTTGAAGAACAACAAAAGCTTAAGGAGGTTGAGTTGTGAAAGCTGGAATTGTAGGTGCGGGGATAGTCGGTCGACTATTGGCCTATCGCCTGATTCAAAAAGGGTGGAATGTCTCTCTGTGGGACTCTGAAACCTTAGAGAGTCAAGCCACGTGTAGTTTTGTAGCGGCTGGGATGCTTTCTCCGCTTTCAGAAATTGAAACGGCTGAAGTCAAGGTCTTTGAAATGGGGTTAAGGGCCATGGAGCTTTGGAAAAGCTTGATGAGTGAGCTTAGCCCAATTTACTATCAAACCCGAGGCAGCCTTTTTGTCGCTCATGCCCAAGAGGTCGAGGAACTCACCCGAACTCGTGAGCGCTTTGAATACAAGTTAAACGCAGGACATTTGTTGCAACAAGTTTCCCCCGCACAATTGGCAGAGTTAGAACCTGGATTAGCGCATTGGACTCAAAACGCGTTGTTTTTGCCTCATGAGGGGCATTTAGATAACCGTGAAGTGATGAAAGTTTTAGCCCAAAGTCTTTTGGCTGAGGGTGTGGAGTGGCATGCGGGGATAAATGTTGAACACCTGTCTGCGGGCAACTTAACCGCAGTGGGGCAAACTTGGCACTATGACCAAGTTTTTGACTGTCGAGGTTTAGGGGCCCAAGGAGATTGGCCGAGTTTAAGAGGCGTAAGGGGAGAACTTATCCATGTCCAGGCTCCAGACGTGCAGTTTACTCGACCGATTCGCTTGGTACACCCACGTTATCGTATCTACATTGTACCTAGGCCCGAGAATGTATATGTCATCGGCGCCAGTCAAATTGAAAGCCAAGATCTTTCCCCCATTTCCGTTCGTACGACCTTAGAATTGTTGTCGGCTGCTTACAGTGTACACCCGGGTTTTGCCGAAGCTCGTATTCTGGGTACGTATGTTCAATGCCGTCCTGCCTTTCCAGATAATCTTCCTCGGTTTGCCCCCTCGAAGGGGTTGGTCCGCGTAAACGGGTTGTACCGTCACGGCTATTTGCTAGCCCCCACAGTGGTCAACAATGTTGTGGCATGGCTGGAAGGAAAAACTCTAACAGACCCGGAGCTTCTAGTTAAAGAAGGTTGTCTATGAAAATTTTCCTGAATGGTCTGCCCCAAGATTTCGAGGTAACAGCAACCGTTCAAGACGCCTTAGCTGTCTGCGAACAGGCAGTGGGGCCATTTGCCGTAGCCTTGAACCGTGAGTTTTTGCCTCGTTCGTTGTTTGCCCATACCCCGTTACAGGAAGGCGATCACTTGGACCTAGTGGTCCCCATGCAAGGAGGTTGACATGGATTTTTCTATCGCTGGTAGTACCTTATCGAGTCGACTTTGGATTGGTTCGGCTTTATACCCTTCGCCGGCCATTATGCAACAGGCCATTCGAGCTTCTGGCGCACAGGTCGTGACAGTAGCTCTGAAACGTCAGTCGCCTTCCCGTCAAGGCGGTCAAAGCTTTTGGGCAACCATCCAGGAACTGGGTTGTCACGTGTTACCCAATACAGCGGGGTGTCGTCTGGCGGAAGACGCGGTGAATACAGCCGAAATGTCACGAGAAATTTTTGGGACTTCGTGGATCAAGTTAGAGGTCATTGGGGACGACTATACCTTGCAACCGCATCCGTTTGAACTCCTCAAAGCGGCTACCGAGTTGGTGAAACGCGGCTTTACCGTGTTTCCCTATTGCACCGAAGATCTGATTTTATGTCAAAAGCTCAGAGATGTGGGGTGTCCTGTTCTGATGCCGTGGTGTGCCCCCATCGGTTCAGGACAAGGATTAGTCAATGCCTTTGCCTTAAAAACACTTCGGGCCCGTATTCCTGATGTTCCTTTGATTATCGATGCGGGGATCGGCAAACCTTCGCATGCTGTCGAAGCGATGGAATTAGGGTTCGATGGGGTTTTGATTAATAGTGCCATTGCCTTAGCTCATGACCCCATTGAGATGGCTCGGGCCTTTTCACAAGCCGTTGATGCTGGAAGGCGAGCTTTTTTAGCAGGCACCATGCCGCCCCGGAATTTTGCACAACCAAGTACACCACTGTTAGAAACTCCCTTCTGGTCAGGTAAAGAATAAATGAAAGTTTTTTCCATCTCGAAAATCCAGGCTACGCAGTTGTATACCGCCCCCGATACGCCCCCTGGTCTTTACTTGTATGAAGAGCGCGGACCTGCCGCGAGTCAAAATGAGATTCGGGCGTTGGGGGTGACAGAAAACACTCGTTTTTGGTTAAAGAAACCCTTGGCCCCCACGACTGAGGAACCTGGGGTTTGGCCTAGTGTGGACGAGATTGAAAAACGAATCCTAGCTTTACAGAAAGTTGGTTGGGCCGCCCAGGAGGCTATGCTTTTAGCCTTCACGACGAGTCATGTCGTAGTTCCTGGAGAACCTTGGCCTTTTACGGAACAAGAATTGGCAAGAGTTGCCCTGGGGGCTGAGGGGGAATCTTCCGAACAATTTTTACCCCTAACGTCCGAAGACCTTGGGTTTTATGTGATTGTGGACCGGGCTTCCTGGTTAGAACGTTTGATACCGGCAGGGGTGCGGTGTTTTCAACTCCGCATCAAAGATTTGACAGGTGAGGCCTTACGCGAGGAACTCGCCCGAGGCATTGATTTAGCCCGTTCAAAGGGTGTCAGGCTTTGGATCAATGATTACGCCCAAGAAGCCTTAGAGTTTGGGGCTTGGGGGGTGCATCTAGGCCAAGAAGATTTAGCGCGAGTGGATTTGAAAGCTTTAGCCGCATCAGGAATTCGGTTGGGTATAAGTACACACAACCTCTTTGAAGTTGCAAGAGCTCTTACGTTCCGTCCTAGTTATCTTGCCTGTGGTACCGTTTTTGCCACATCGTTGAAGGTGATGAATTCGGCTCCACAGGGTTTAGGTGCTCTGCGAAACTGGAAGTCGTTGCTCTCGACACCTGTTGTCGCAATAGGCGGCATAACCCTCGCTGACTTGGGTTCAGTTCTTTCAACTGGGGTGGCGGGTGTCGCTGTGGTTTCTGCGGTAACGCAGGCAAAGGATCCCGTTGGGGTGGCAAAAAGTTTTGTAGAGGGGGTGCAAACCTATCGACAAACGGGAGTTCTGCCCAAGTTTGCTGGTGAACTTTCACTGAGTGAACAGCAAAGGTACCAGCCCCATATCCTGCTACCGTCGGTGGGGCTTCAAGGTCAGCAGAAACTGAAAAGGGCCCGCGTGCTTTGCATCGGGGCTGGAGGTTTGGGCAGTCCGCTCCTGTTATACTTAGCCTCGGCGGGTGTGGGAACTTTAGGCGTGATGGATGGTGATCGGGTTGAACTTTCTAACTTGCAACGTCAAGTGCTTTACCGGACTGGCGAAGTAGGGAAATCCAAAGCTCATTTAACCAAACTTCACCTCGAAGAACTCAATTCCCATTGTCGTGTTATCGAATACCCTGAACGCTTGGTAAAGGAAAATGCCCTTGAAATATTTCGGGGGTATGACGTGATTGCAGATGGAAGTGATAATTTTGCCACCAGATATTTGGTGAATCATACGTGCCGAGCTTTGGGACTTCCCTTGGTGAGTGCCAGCGTCAGCGACTTTCAAGGTCAATGCGGTGTTTTTGTTCCGGGGGGAGCCTGCTACCATTGTTTGTTTCCGTCTCATCAGGGTGAGAATCACTTGACTACCTGTCGTGAGCGAGGTGTTTTGGGGGTAGTCCCCGGAGTATTGGGGACCATTCAAGCTACCGAAGTTTTGAAACTTTTGTTAGGTTTGGGTGAACCACTCAGTGGGCGTCTCTTGGTATTGAACACTCTGACATGGGAACAAAACCTTCTCAAAGTTCCCCGTGATCCACACTGTGCCGTTTGCTCACCTTCGGTTCTCCCTCCTTTCGCGTATGAAGAGTCCGTTTGTACGTCGTACTCAATTTCGGCACAAGAGCTTCAGCAAAGACTCAAAGAGGGGACCGTGACACTGCTGGACGTAAGAACTGCCGAAGAACATGAACAGTTCTCTCTGGGGGGCATCTCTATTCCGTTAGCCGAACTTGCAGAGGCCTTACCCAGTCTTTCAAGAAAAAACAACTATGTCGTTTATTGTGCGCAAGGTATCCGTAGTCAAAAGGCCGTGAGTTTACTCAGGGCGCAAGGGTACACGGCATGGAGTCTGCAGAGTGGTTTAAAAGATTACCTTGCCAGGTGTACAATTCCCAGCTAAACTTGCTTTAAGGAAGCCTTACGAGCGTTATGAAATGGACGAGAGTTCGCAGTGATTTACTTGAGGCCCAAAGTGTTGAACAAGCTGTTCGAGTCTCTCAGTTTGATCGGAATATGCCCCTTTAATAAGGATTAAAGGTTCCCTATACAAAGGCATGGCAGTTGTTCATAATGGGCCACCTCAAGAGGAGTTGAGACAATGATAAGGAAAAGTTTTAGTTTTTGATAAGGAAAAGTTTTAGTTTTTTAATTCTCTTACTGTTGGCGAGTCTTAGTTTTGTTTTGGGCGGGTGTCAACAACCAACAAGCAGTTCAACTAACGGAGGGGGCTCTACTGGTCCCGTGTCAGGAACCATCAATTCTTCTAGTTTCACTGAGGCTGTCGCAGTGGCGACCGCATCAACATCAGTAACAAACGATTACCAGATCGTTTTGACGAGTTCAAATCCTGCCGCTGTTCCCAATAG
>DAIDJJ010000002.1:0-46395 GCA_027451385.1 Spirochaetales bacterium
AAATCAGGATCAAGGCCGCTTGCAGAAGCTGTGACCAGGGCTTCAGGGACAGGGGCCGTCTCCCCTACCCGTGCGGCTTGGACGGCCCAAGAATCGCGTAACTTTTCAACACCTTGACGAAAAGCTTGGCCGTCAATCGTCAAGTTCGAACCTCCAGAGGCCAAGGCATTATAAGGGTGGTCACCAGTTGCCGAGGGCCGACCCACAAAGTAGCCTGGCTTTGTAGAAAAGTCTTGGCCGATGAGGCTTGAGCCTACGACGTTTCCCTGAACCGTGATCAACGATCCATTGGCTTGTCTCGGGAACAATTCCTGCGATACTACCATCACGAGAAGCGGGTAACCCATTCCCAGAAGGAGTGTGGCCCATACCACTAAACGCAAACTGACGAAGATTGATTTCATTTCACCACCTTCCCGTTAAAAGAATATCAATAAGCTTGATCCCCAAAAAAGGTAACGTGAGACCACCCAAACCATAAATGAGCAGATTTTTCCGCAGTAACTGAATTGCTGACTCGGCCTTGTACGCCACACCCTTTAACGCGAGTGGAATCAGGGCTGGGATGATGAGGGCGTTGAAAATCACCGCCGACAAAATCGCTGAGGAGGGTGAAGATAAATGCATGATATTGAGGGCCGCTAAGCCAGGATAGGTAACAAGAAACATAGCAGGAAGAATCGCAAAATACTTGGCAATATCATTGGCAATACTAAAGGTTGTTAAAGAACCTCGCGTCATCAACATCTGTTTTCCGACTAGAACGACCTCGGTCAACTTTGTCGGATTTGAATCCAGGTCAACCATGTTTCCGGCTTCTTTTGCTGCTTGCGTGCCTGAATTCATCGCGACGGCAACGTCAGCTTGGGCTAAAGCCGGAGCATCATTCGTACCATCCCCTGTCATAGCCACCATGTGGCCCTCAGCCTGATATTTTCGAATTAAAGCTAGCTTGTCTTCGGGTTTGGCTTCTGCCAAGAAATCATCGACTCCGGCTTCGGCGGCAATTGTTGCGGCTGTCATCGGGTTGTCACCGGTAATCATGACGGTCTTGATCCCCATTTGCCGTAATGTTGCGAAACGATTCTTTATGCCTTCCTTGACAATATCTTTGAGGACAACCAGTCCGAGGACTAACTCATCCTTGGTCACGACTAAAGGGGTAGCTCCAGTGCGGGACGCCGCTTCGGCTTGTTTTTTGACCGGGTCAGGGAAGTAACCTCCCTGAGATTCGATCCACTGCAACATTGCACTGACGGAACCCTTTCGGTACGAATTGCCGTTCCAATCGAGGCCGCTCATACGAGTTTGTGCTGAGAAGGGAATCGAACAATGATCATTATCATTAAACGAAGGGGAAGTAATTTTAAATTTTTGCTTAGCCAAGATGAGGATAGAACGGCCCTCAGGCGTTTCATCTGCCCACGATGATAGGTAGGCACTATTTGCGAGTTCCTCAGGATCCACGTGTGGGGCGGGAATCAATTCGCTAGCCATACGGTTACCAAGTGTTATCGTTCCTGTTTTATCCAAGAGAAGGATGTCGACATCCCCAGCAGCTTCGACGGCACGCCCCGATGTAGCCAAGACGTTTACACCCGAAAGACGATTCATTCCAGCTATTCCGATAGTGGAAAGAAGAGCGCCGATTGTGGTTGGTGCCAGGCATACAAAAAGGGCTACGAGAGAAGTAATACTGACAACCTTACCTGTACCCGACTGTGAAACGGCAAATTGGCTGAACGGTAACAGTGTAGCTGTTACCACAAGGAAAATCAGTGTTAGTGCTACCAAAAGAATTGTCAAAGCAATTTCATTAGGGGTTTTCTTTCTTGTGGCACCTTCAACGAGAGCAATCATACGGTCTAAAAAACCTTGGCCAGGTTCAGTGCTTACTTGAATAATCAATCGATCTGACAGCACCTTAGTGCCACCAGTTACAGAACTACGGTCACCACCGGCTTCACGGATGACTGGTGCACTTTCACCAGTCACGGCACTTTCATCCACACTGGCCGCTCCTAACAGTATTTCACCGTCAATCGGAATCAGAGCTCCAGATTCTACAAGAATAAGATCCCCTTTATGTAAACTGGAAGACCCTATGTCTTCAACAGGACATTCCCAGTCCAGAGTTTTAAGTCGCCGAGCTAAAACTTCACTCCGAGTTTTGCGTAACTCAGCAGCCTGGGCTTTTCCGCGCCCCTCGGCCAAAGCTTCCGCAAAGTTAGAGAATATCACTGTAAACCACAGCCAAGCGGCAACAGTGAAAGTAAAGCCGCTTCCAACACCAGCATCCTTCACACCGAACCACGAACAAATTCCCAGAAACGTTGTTAAAATTGAACCGATCCATACCATGAACATCACTGGATTTTTCACTTGGAGTTGGGGTTTCAACTTGACAACCGATTGGATCAACGCTTCTTTGAATAGCTTTTTTGTAAAAATCGCGTTGGTTTTCATATTCTTGTCTCCTGAAAAAATTCCGCAATTGGACCAAGAGCAAGACACGGTATAAAATTCAAGGCAGCAACAAGTAAAACAAAAAAGGTCAGGAGAATACCGAAGGTTATTCCGTACGTCGGCATAGTTCCCAAGCTCGAAGCTGAAACCTTTTTTTTCCCAAGATTTCCTGCCAATACAAGAATAGGTACGATTACCCCAAAGCGACCAATCAACATGGTGATCAAACCGGTAATGTTCCAAAAGAATGTATTGCTGTTTAACCCAGCAAACGCACTGCCATTGTTGTTCGCCATGGATGAAAACGCATATAAAATTTCTGTAAAACCGTGCGGGACAGGGTTGTTCATGTCTGCGGGCACCCCTTTCACCATAGTGGCGAAAGCCGTACCACCAAGTATTAAAAAGGGTGTGATCGTCACGACAATAACGATCAGGACCACAGAGAAACTATCGATTTTTTTGCCCAAGTATTCGGGGGTTCTGCCAACCATAAGCCCCCCAACAAAAACAGTTAAAAGAATCAAGGCTAACATGCCATACATGCCGCTACCCACACCACCGAATACGACTTCTCCAACTTGCATGGCCAACAAAGGCATCATGCCACCTAAAGGTGAAAAACTATCCAACGTGGCGTCTGTGGCTCCGCAAGACGTCGACGTCGTAGCAAGACTGAAAAGTACGGAAGGGCCAATCCCAAAACGAGTTTCTTTGCCTTCCCAATTTCCCGAACTCCAATCAACACCCGTTACGGCATTCGATGGTGATGAAAATTCAGAAAAAAATGTTGGGATAAAAAAAGCTGTGAACAAGGCAAGCATGACGCCGTAGATAGCCCAACTTTGCCTTTGATCGCGAACCATTCGCCCGAAAGTGAAAACAAACGCTACAGGTAGCAATAGCATCGAAAAAGTTTGTAAGAAATTGGTAAAGGCTGTGGGATTTTCAAACGGATGCGCCGAGTTAGCATTGAAAAACCCTCCCCCGTTTGTCCCCATTATTTTGATCCATTCTTGGCTTGCCACTGGCCCTAAAGGGAGGAACTCTTTGCTACCATTCCCTACTGAAAAGACTTTGTATGGCGCCAAGTTTTGAATCACACCTTGTGATACCAAAAAAACTGCTCCCAAAATCGACAACGGGAGCAGTATGTACAAATTGATTCTGATTAGGTCACTCCAAAAATTGCCTAATTGGTGAGTTTCACGACGAGACAGGCCTCTGAACAATGCGGCCATGATGGCTATACCAACTGCGGCCGAAAGGAAATTCTGGACTGTCAAGACAGCCATTTGTGAAAAATAGCTCATGGTCGTTTCCCCTGCATAGTTCTGCCAGTTCGTGTTGGTAACAAAACTCACAGCAGTATTCAGGGCAAGGGTCCAGGGAACTCCGGGATATTGTTGCGGGTTGATAATGTTCTGAAAAGGAATCCTATCCTGAAAAATCAAAAGAAAGAAAACAACGGCAATTTTGACAATCGAAAAGATTAACACGGCCCAGATCCATTGTTTTGAGTCCATCTCTTCGCCGGGATGGACCCCCGTACAACGGAATAAAAAACGTTCAATTGGCCCCAGTAACTTAGTCACTCCCTCTGGTCCTGCCTCGAGGACTCGGGCAACCCAGTGCCCCAGGGGCCAAGCAACAGCCGTCAGCACAATAAAAAAAACTAGATAATACAGGATTTCGTTCATTAGTCTCCCCAAAGCCAAGGCTTCTGAGAAAACTTATGTCAAAAGTTCGTAAAAAGGGGGTAAAAGTCTTTCGTTGTTCGGTAAAAAAGCGGTAAAATCTCAGGCTAAAAGCGAAGCAATCTTCTTAGCTAAAACCAAAAGCCAACAAAGGCTTGAATCGGGGTAAATTGAATCAACAAGCGGTTAAAGCTCAAAGGGTCATAGTTCAAGGGGGAATAAAGGACTTCTTGAACTGCCAAAGAACTATAAACCCCAAAGCTCAAATAATTCGTTGGGGCTAGGGAAATTCCCCCAGGAATATAGAGGGAAGTTACAAACTGCGAGGAAGAATTATTCAACCATCCAGTGACACCAACCCCCACACCCGCAAAAGGCCGAACAAATTGATGTCCCAAGTACATGACTTCTTCGGCATTCAGCCCCCAAGTAATCAGCCCGCTGTTCGGGCTGTTGTAAGAATCTGAACTAAAACTCAAGCCCATTCTCAATTCTTGTTGAGGGGAGAATTTATGAGCAAAATCCACTTGCCCCAAAAGGGACCCTGGGATTTGCAAATTGCTCAAATAAGCTTTATAACTATAACTCGAAGACAGTACCGAAATGTACACACCGTTGGTGAGGTCCTCAGCAGGCACTAGCTGTGGTAAAAGAAAAAGACCAAGCACGAAGAATGTGGCAAGAATAGGAGACGATTTCTGTAAAACTTTCATAATTAATCGGAACTTTAATATTTTTTTTAAAACCCTGTCAAGTCAGTTAGAATATGCGTGTTCATAAGGAAGGTAAGTGGAACAATACTCCCTCAAATTATTGTTGAACACCATTACCAGTACCTACCGAAGAACCACCTCCCTTACTATAAAGAATATTAACTTTTACTTGCCCCATCGGTACACCAGTCCTAAAAGGTTGGCCGCCGTAACGTATAATTAGGTTCCGCCCGAGGTCGAGGACAATCGGCCACCACCGTGTTACCGTTGAACCCTTCAACGGCAAAAGTAAAAGAACCCAAATCCTCCCCATTAAGATTTCTTTAAGCTCTTAGAAGCGTTTTTGTGACATAGTAGTGACATAGTCATGACAAGAATTTGAAACCTCCCTCGTATCGGAGGAGACAAAGGAATAGATACTGTTGCCAGCAGGAGGTCCCCCATCAAAGTCGCCGTCGTCAATACCAGTGATATCAAAGGTGGAGCCGCGAAAGCTGACTACCGCCTGCATCAAGGCTTTTTGAACTTAGGACTCGAATCACGAATGCTGGTACAAGATAAAAAGACGGACGACCCGACGGTTTGGGCCCACAGAACATTCGAGAGAAGGCAACCGTCCGCCTACAAACCTTCCTCGATCAACTCCCCCTCACTCTTTACCCAAACCGAAGTTCTGCGATGTTTTCTCCAGCTTGGGTGCCCTTTAGTCCTGTAATAAAGCAACTCAAAAATTTTGAACCCGACCTTGTTCACTTGCACTGGGTTCAAAAAGGAATGCTGAGCATCAAGGATTGGAAAAAACTTCCCGGTCCCATCGTCTGGACACTCCATGACATGTGGGCCTTTACCGGCGGGGATCACTACGATTGTGAACAAAGGTGTTATACCCGGCAGTGCGGTCATTGTACCAACCTAGGCTCCAGCCGGGAACACGACCTCTCCCACCGTATTTGGAAGCAAAAGAAAGCCGCATGGAAAAACGTTCCCCTAACCATAGTCACCCCGAGCCACTGGCTGGGGGAACAGGTTCGACAGAGTTCGCTGTTAGGGGAACGTCCGCTTCATATCATTCCCAATGGCCTGGATACTGAGTTCTATCGTCCTCTCCCTAAAGCCCAAGCCCGTTCACTTTTGAACCTTGAGGCAGAACGGCCCTGGATACTCCTCAGCGGACTTGACCTCAACGAGGACCCTCGAAAGGGCTTCGATCTTTTAACTGAGATGTTACAATTCCTGGCGTCAAAGCATTCCCGCCTCGGCGTTCTGATTGCCGGAGCTTCTTGGTCTCCCCGGCAACTACCTGCGGGCCTAGACTACAAGTTTTTAGGCAAACTTGAGGATGAGTTAAGCCTCGTCCTCGCTTACAATGCCGCTGATGTGGTCGTGCTTCCCTCCCGGCAAGAGAACTTTTCGAATGCCATGGTCGAAGCCATGGCCTGCGGGGTTCCTGTAGCTGGCTTTGACATCGGGGGGAATCCTGATATGATCGTCCCTGGTGAAACAGGGGTTTTAGCACCCCCCTTTGATACCAAAGCCCTCGCGGGGGAGGTCGATAAGCTTTTGAGCCACCCCGAGGCGCTTAGGCGGCTGTCTTCTCAAGCCCGAGAACGAGCGGTTGCCATGTGCTCTCTTCCCAAGGTAGCCCAACGCTACCATGAGGTTTTTGCTGCGGTGGAGGATTCGTATGTTCCTGGGCAACTCCAGAAGTTTTCTCGTGTTACCCCTGGTACTTCTCGGCACTCTGAGTTGTTCTCCGAGGCAGCCCCTGACAGCTCAACAGGTGTTTCAGCTCTGGGTACCCGGGACTGCCCTCAAACCTCTTGTCCAGAGCTTACAAAATCGGAACATTCCTTACACTCCAACTCAACCCAACACTCCAACTAAACCCACTCAACAGGGGTTCCTGGTATTCTCGACTCCAGAGGTCGACGTCAAAAATGCTTGGATGGACACAGTTTTTGCCCAGGACACACTCGTCAGCCTCAGTTTAATGTTTAACGCTAGCCAAACCGAAGCGGACCAGCTATTTACCCTGTTGGCCCCGCGCTTGATTAACGCCAAAACCATAGAGAAAAATCACTTTTGGTACCTTCCGGCCACGAAGACTTCCCGCGCTCAATACCTGTACTTTGGGCCCTTCGACCACGGCTGGCGTTACCGTGACTGGCTGGCCCCTGAAAACAAGGTTTCCTCAAGGAGTTCCCCATGACCGCGCCCGACAAGACGGCCCCCAGCTACCGCCGAGCCCTTGTGCTGATTGTTATGTTTGGGGTCATCAGCTTTTTTAGCGACCTGACCTACCAGGCCGGGCGAAGTCTGAACGGGCCCTTCTTAGCCCTTTTAGGGGCAGACGCCGCTCTGGTGGGGTTGGTTGCGGGTTTGGCAGAATTCTTGGGTTACGCGGTACGGCTTCTGACAGGCCGTTTGGTCGACAAAAGCAAAGCTTACTGGGCTTTCACCTTGGGCGGCTACGCCATGGTGGCCTCAGTGCCTTTGCTCGCTTTAAGCGGAACTTGGCAGGTGGCGGCCCTTTTTATTGTCCTAGAACGACTTTCGAAAGCCGTCCGCGCTCCCGCCAAGGACACCATCTTGTCGATGGCAGCCCGCCGCGTCGGCACTGGCTACGGTTTTGCCTTACATAAAATCATGGACCAAGCAGGAGCCATTCTGGGACCGCTTCTGATGAGCTTTCTGCTCGCCGGGTCGCTGGGTTCAGCTCTTCAGAGTGCCCAAAGCTACCGCCAAGCTTTTACTTGGTTGTGGATTCCCTTTGTCGTCATGATTGCGGCCGTGCTCTTTGGTCAAGCCAAAGCTCCCAACCCCCAAGCTTTAGAGGTTGAGCTAGCGGGTCCCCCGGCCCCCACCCCAGAAAAACTCTCCCGAACCTTTTGGATCTATAGCCTTTTTACCCTTTTAGCTGGGATGGGCTTTATCAACTTTGCCCTTCTCGCCTTCCATGCCAAGACCACAGGTTTGTTATCTGACGCCGCCATCCCCTTTTGGTATGCCGCCGCGATGGCCGCCAATGGGATTGCCGCCTTTTTAGTCGGTCGTTGGTACGACAAAAAGGGGTTAAAAGTTCTGTACGCGGTGCCGCTGTTGTCACTCCCCTTACCCTTTTTAGGGTTTCTAGGGACCAACCCCAACCTTTTAATCGCCGCCATTCTTTTGTTTGGCTTTAGTCTGGGCATCCAAGAGACCGTCATCAAGGCAGGTATTGCGGACCTCACCCCCCTGAACAAGCGCGGGACAGGTTACGGCATTTTCAATACGATGAACGGCTTGGGGCTTTTAGTCTCGGGAGGCGTCATGGGGCTGTTGTATGACGTATCCCCACTTGCGGTCTGCGCTTTTTCGGCTACTGCGGAAATCGCGGGTCTGATCGTTCTGGTGGTCCTTCTGGGTGGTAAAAAAGTGGAACCGCGAACGTAAAATTCCCAGCGTGGAATTTTTTCGTTTCCCGAGTAGGAATTTTTCATTTCTCGAGTGGAATTTTTTCATTTCTCGAGCAGGAATTTTTTGTTTCGGGTGCGAAAAAAATTTGAACGAAATTTAAAAAAAAATTGAAGCAAAGTCTCTTTTCCTTCTGTTCTCTGCGGTATGGGCTTCGTTGAAGGCCCTCAGCAAACAGGAGGTACGTATGCTGCAAGTCTCATTTCAGGAAGACCCCTTCCGAAAAAACGGGAAAACGATATCCCGTGTCGTCCAAAGGGAAACAGTACCCTTTAGTGACGTCGTTTCGTATATGTCCCGAGGCACCTCGGCGACCGTCAATGACATGACTTCGGTCATGAACCATTTCAAGGACGCCTTGGTGTACTTCATCTCGGCGGGGCGGAACGTTCAAACGCCCTGGGGAACGTATAATCTGTCTCCCCGGCGCAATGACACCAGTGTCCGCAACGTCGACAAAACCAACTTTGTGATTCGTCTGCGGCCCAACACGGAAGTGGCAGATGAAATTCGGAACCAACTTCAGGTCGAAGTCGTGGACACACCGCCCTTACGAATCCCCTTGATCTATAGTGTTCATAATGCCGATACCGGCGAAGACAGCAGTACCGGTAAATCCGGCGACCTAATCCTACTTTCAGGTAGCCGTCTTAGCTTTAAAAGCTCCAACCTAGATGAGGGAGTTTTTTGGGTCAACGAAGCTGGGGAAGCGTTACGAAGTAGTATCTATGGAAAGCTGGGAGGGACGTCCGTAATCTGCAAAATTCCGGAAATTCCTCCCGGTTCTTATCAGCTGGCCGTGCGAACTAAGCCAAGTAAGACAAGCCGTGAAGGCGTGTGGGAAACCCCCTTTCTGATCCAAGCTTAACCGCAAAGAATTCTTCTAGGGCCCTACGGGGCCCTTTTTTTTGTCATTTTTGACGAAATTCTTACAACACCTTGACGGGAAATTCGCCATAACCGAGAATAATGAACGGAGGGTGCCGTATATTTAATCCTGACTGCTTTACACAGACTTAACACGGCATTACATTGACACTATGAAAACTGAAGATGACGAAAACAAAGGGGTCGCTTTTATGCTTCTGGATATGGACGGGGCCACCTGCACCAACTGTGTCCGAGCTGTGGAACATGTGGGCCGCAAGCTGAAAGGCGTACGCGACATCTCGGTGAATCGGGACAACTCACAAATCAACCTGACCTATGACCCAGAGTCAACAGCGGTTGAGTCCGTAGTCAACCTGGTCTCCAAACTCGGCTACACGGCCGTGCCCCATCGGGAGTAAATCCCTCGTCAAACGTTCAAGCCACACCAAGCGAGGAGGAGCTGTGCCAAAAATTTCTAGCTTTTTTATCAAACAGGACCCGATGCGGCGGGTTTTGTATGCCCTAATCCCGATTTTTCTTTGGTCCACCTATTTATACGGCTGGCGCGTGCCTCTCCTAACTGCTTTTGTCCTCCTCTTAGCCAGCGCGGCAGAGTTTGTTTTTGAGAAAAGCCGTGGAAAAAAGGTCACCGAAGCGGTATGGGTTACCGGAGGACTTTTTGCCCTCTCCCTCCCCCCGGCAGTGCCGTTTTGGGTAGCTGGCGTGGGGATTTTCTTTGCCGTCATCATTGGTAAAGAGGTCTTTGGCGGCTTTGGACGCAACCTTTATAACCCTGCCATCACGGGACGAACCTTTGTCTATATCTCGTTCCCCTTGATGATGCAGACGACGTGGATGATTCCTGGGAATTTTGCTATCGGAGGTTCCATGAACCTTCTGGTTCAAGGCTCCACCTTCCCCGAAGCTGTGTTTATGACATTATTGGCCGCAGGGTTATACTGGTGGTTTGTTCGAAGTGACGGAAAAACTGGCCCCATCCTTCGAGGTTCCATCGTCGTTGTTGCGCTCACAATCGCCTACTATGTCATTACAGCTTATGTATTTCCGTATACCAAGGGACACGCTAACGCCCTCAGCGACTTAGACGCTGTGGCGATGGCCACCCCGCTGGAAGTCTACCGGGGGCTGGCTCAAGCCCATGACTGGCACCGCACGGTTTCCCTCTTTGGCATGACCTTCTCGCTGGATACCAACAATCCCCTCGCCCTCTTTTTGGGGTTACGGGTTGGTTCCATCGGCGAAGGCCCCATCTTCTTAATCATTTTGGCTGGTTTGTACTTGATGATCACGAAAACGGCGAACTGGCGCCCCCTCATCTGGACTTTAGTCAGTGCCATTGGCTTCACCTTGCTCTTTTATTTAACCGGAATGATGGATGCTCGGTTTCCTGTTTTTGCCGCCCATCGAAGCGGGGGAGGTCTTGCCCAACTGGGCGACATCGCAGGCTTCTTAATGTCTGGCTCTTTGCTCTTTGCCGCTGTGTTTATGGCGACGGACCCTGTTTCAGCCCCTAAGAAGCCACTTTCCCAAGCCATTTACGGCATCATCATTGGTAGCCTCACCATTACCATTCGAGTTTTCGCCGGCTTCCCGGAAGGGGTGAGCTTTGCCATCCTGACGGCCAATACCTTTGCGATGCTCCTCGATGAAATTCTCCCCCCCAAAAAGAAAGAAGCCCCAGCTTCCAAAACAGCCGCTAAGGCGGGAGGTGAAGCATGAGATTCAATAAAGACAGCCACGTCTTTACTATCCTATTTACTTTTGCGGTGACCTTGATCTTGGTGTTTCCCTTAACCCTCGCCTTTGTTACCACCAAACCCATCGCCGACAACTATTGGCGGTTACAGCACTGGGTCAAAACTTTACGTTCCTTGGGTTTACCTGCGGATCCGGCACATCCCCACCAGGCGGAACTGGCCTACAAGGCCCTGAAAAAGTACACCGTCAAGGGATCTGTGGATTATGACGCCGTCAAAGCTAATCCCCAGTCTCTTCATATTACCAGGGTTAACGACGAAGTCATCAACAAAGCCCTACAGGATACCAGTTATACTGGGAACCTCCCCATTTTCTTTTATTCCACGGTCGTAGATGGACAACCCCGCTGGGCAGGCGACTTTACTGGTCCTGGCCTCTGGGGCAACGTTTCGTTAGCTGTGGGGGTGAATGCCGATGGGTCTAAAATGACCGGAGTTCAGGTTTTGTTTAATGTTGAGACGCCTGGGTTAGGTGGACGCATCGGAGAGCCCTGGTTTACCAACCAGTTTACAGGTGTTGAGACGGGCCAAGGTGTGATCTTCAACCCCAGTGGTCAAAAACTCCCCAACGGTATGGATGCCATTGCCGGCGCTACCATTACAAGTACTGCAGTCCGGGATATCTTGAATAACCGGGCTCTGATTCTCCTCAAAGCCTTTATTGCCCAGAAAGGGGGCCGTTCATGAGCACACCGACCTTCCGCCAGGTCACTAAAGAAAATCTCAGCGTAAATAACCCGGTCATTGTTCAAGTTCTGGGTATTTGTTCGACGCTGGCTGTCACCAATAAAGTGGTGAACACTTTAATCATGACTGTCGGGGTTTCTTTAGTGACAGCCTTTGCCAGCTTTACCTTAAGTTGGATACGACATTTGATAGCCCGCCGGGTCCGCATGATTTTTCAAGTCCTCGCGATAACCTTTTATGTTGTTCTGTTTCAGCTGATTCTCAACGCCTTTGCACCTGAGGTTGCCCGCTCCTTGGGGCCCTACGTCGGCTTAATCATTACCAACTGCATCGTCATGGGGCGGACAGAAACCTTTGCCCCCGCCAACCCCCCCCTCATCTCATGGTGGGATGGTTTTACCAGCGGTATCGGTTACATGGCAGTTCTGGTACTTTTATCGGTGGTTCGTGAACCGCTGGCCTTTGGAACAATAGCCGATTTTCCCATTTTCCCCCCGCAGTACGTTTCTGACGGCTACAACTGGACCATTGCCATCATGGCACCCAGTGCCTTCTTCCTTGTCGCCATCATTATGTGGGTATTTAAGACGAATAGCCTCAAGAAAGAGGCGGCGGCTAAGGCCGCTCATGCTACAGGAGGGGCTGTATGAGCTACGTCGATCCGATTACGTTATTGTTTGCTTCGATTTTTACTTCCAACATTATTTTGGCAAACTTTTTAGGAACTTGCTCGTTTATTGCGATTTCAAAAGATCTGAGTTCTTCTAATGGTTTAGGTATCGCGGTCATTGTCGTGCTGGTTCTTTCCAGTGCCATCAGCTGGCCCATTCTTCACTATATTTTGATCCCGTGGAACATGATTTACCTCGACCTTTTTGCCTATATCATTGTTGTTGCGGCTGTGGTACAGGCCCTCGAGATGATCATCGAACGGGTCAGTCCGGCTCTCTACATGAGCTTGGGGATCTACCTCCCCCTCATCGTGGCCAACTGTGCTATCTTGGGCGTGGTTCTGTTTATGGAAATTCGCAACTACGATTACATGCAAGCCCTGATTTTCGGGCTGGGCTCAGGAATCGGCTGGTGGCTAGCGATCATTTTAGCGGCGGCCATGCGAAAGAAAATCGACAAGTCCAACGTTCCCGCCGGACTCAAGGGTCCAGGAATTACCCTGATCACCATGGGTCTGATGGCCATGGCTTTCGTCGGCTTCTCTGGAATTTTACGAGTGCAATAAGGAGAGTCTGCACATGTTTTCTCTATCGACTTTAGCAACGCAGGCCCTACTGATCGGCGGCGTCAGCGTGCTCATGGCCGTCATGATTTCGGTCATTGACAGCATCGTCAACAACTACGGTGATGTGCAATTGGACATCAATGGAAAAAAACAAGTCACCGTCAAAGGAGGGTCAAAACTTCTGGGGACTCTGGCCGACCAGGGAATATTTCTCCCTTCTGCTTGCGGTGGCCGTGGGTCCTGCGGGGCCTGCAAGTGTCAGGTCAAATCGGATGTCGGCCCTCACCTCCCCACCGAAACCCCCTACCTCAGTAAACAAGAGCTTCAGGAAAATGTTCGGCTTGCCTGCCAAATCAAAGTGAAAGCCGACATTGGCATCGAGATTCCCGAAGAGCTATTCAACATTCGCAAACTAAGCTGTACCGTAGAAGCGATTAACAACCTCACCTACGATATCAAAGAAGTTCGACTGAAACTTCCCGAAGGTACCGACTTGAACTATACCGCCGGTCAGTACGGACAGCTCGAGGTTCCTCCCTATGGGGGCATCCGCGAGCCTTCCGCTCGGGCCTATTCCTTTGCCAGCGCTCCCCAAGAAAAGAACAACCTAGAATTCCTCATCCGCTTGGTTCCTGGGGGAACGGTTACGACCTACGTTCACAAGTTCCTTAAAGTCGGCGATAAAATCAATGTGGTAGTTCCCGTCGGAGATTTCCGCGTTCATGATACCGAAGCCGCCATGATCTGTGTCGGGGGCGGGTCAGGTATGGCTCCTTTCCGCTCGATCTTTCGAGATATGGAAGCTCGTGGGGTCTTGGATAAACGGGATATTTGGTACTTCTTTGGCGGTCACTCGGTAAAAGACCTCTATTTTATGGATTGGCTTAAAGAATTGGATGCCAAATATGAACGTTTTCACTTTGTGCCTGCTGTTTCAGAGCCAGCCCCCGGCGAAGTCTGGGAAGGCAAACCGGCCCGCTTAATTGATGTTCTGGCTCAGAAGTTTAAAACGGAAATTCCGGCCAGCCTCCCCAAGGAAGGTTACCTTTGCGGATCACCGGGAATGTTGGACGCCTGTATGGAAATCATGCGGAAAAACGGCATGACAGATGATAAGATATACTTCGACAAATTTGCCTAAGGAGGGTCTGCCATGAAGATGACGGAAGAGCTCAAAAAGGCCCAGTCCAACTTGGTACCTGGTGCGATTGTAGAAGAAGGGTTTTTGGGGCACGATAAAAGGTCGCTGGCGGATATCATCCAGCACGATGAGGAAGCCTTTGCCGAACACGGTCTGTCCTGGGATACCGTGGCTGAACGCCTCAAGTACCTTCTCACAGAGGGGGAAAAGGGGCTGGGAGAACCCGTGACCGTAGACGGAAAGTGGCGGGTTTTTGTCTATGAAGCTCGCGGTCAATTTGCCTGCCCCTGGGAAGACGGCCTGTATCATAAAGATTCTGTAACCGTTCAAAGGTTAGAGGGGGGTCATCCTGTCGGAGACCGCCTGGTCTTTAACCAGTTATGTATTCATATGCTAGAAAAACATCACTTTCTCGAGGGCCTTGGGTCTTCATTTCGTTTGCATCCTGCGGCACTTCGCAACGTTTTAAACCTCTAAGAACGACTTTTCCTAATAAATTGGGGGGCTTTGGCCCCCTTTTTTGGTTTTCTAGGTTTCAACCTTAACATTTTTTAACACGTAATTTACTTGTAACATGACAAAAATTTTAGATGCGTGATATTCAACCTGGGTCTACTGTAAATCATCTAGCCAGGGCCTTACATCTTCTAGTCACATTTTGCAAACGTGTGATTTTCAAAAGCTATGTATCAAAGTTGAGGGGAACGTTTCTTCTCATATTCTTTTCAGGAGGTCTCTATGACTATCCTCCCTACTGGGCTTCTTAAGAAGAGCCTAAGCCTCGCGGCTTTTGCAGGACTTCTTGTTTTCAGTTCCTGCCAGAATCCCACGGCCCTGACATCTCAAAATCAGGTTCCCGCCTCGCGAAATGTGGCCCCCACAGGGACCACCATTGGGTATTCTCATCCTTCGTCTGGGGCTTTTTCTCCGGTCAATCCCTCCAGCTGAGCCACCTCCTCGTGGGGGCTTGGCGCGAGCTTCCCCAACGGCGCCGGCGGAACCATGGATGTAGGTGTCTATTCAGCTGACGCCACCCAAATCCTGTTAGAAATCTACACTCAGGACACCGGGGCTTCGGCAACCTACGATTACTGGATGTCTCAGGGCTCTGACAACGTCTGGCGTGCGGCCATCGCTTCTGTTCCCAATGGCACCCTATATGCCTTCCGAGCTTGGGGCCCCAACTGGCCCTTTAATACGGCTTGGACACGAGGCAATAGCTCGGCGGGGTACATCACCGATTGCGATACCAACGGAAACCGTTTTAACCCCAATAAAGTGCTGTACGACCCTTACGCCAAAGAAATCAGTCATGATGTCGACAGCCCTGCTTTGGTCGCTTCGGGCAACTCTGACGTCATTTTTGCCTCTGGCGGTGCCAATGTCAGCTCGACGCAAACTTACAGCGGCCCAATCACAGGCAATGTCACCATGGACCTGAGAAATATCGATACTGGGGCTTATGCTCCTAAAGCCGTCGCCTTAGTCGACAGTACCTCAACAGGAACCAAACCGAATATTCCCGAGGCCGACACCATTGTTTATGAAACTCACCTGAAGGGATTAACGGCCCATTCCTCGAGTGTCAATCTGACTACTTTATTGTCACCTTACTCGGGTTTTGCTGATGCGGCCAATGTTCCCTCCAACTTAGTAGGCACGTACGCTGGTGCCGCCTACATGGCTGGCTACCTCAAAGATTTGGGCATCAACACCGTCGAATTCTTACCCGTCATGGAAACAAACAACCAAGAAAACCCCTCGACACACTCCGGGGGAAATTACTGGGGTTACATGACCTACGGGTTCTTTGCACCTGACCGCCAATATGCCCATGATCAGAGCTTTGGTGGGCCTACAAAAGAATTCAAGCAAATGGTAGCGGCCTTCCACAAAGCCGGTATTCAGGTGTACTTGGATGTCGTCTATAACCACACGGGCGAAGGCGGCACCTGGGACGGCACTGGTATGGAAGCCCAGCTAGTGAGCTTCCGGGGCCTGGATAACCGTGCCTACTACACCTTGGCCGGAACCAACAACAATTTTTACTGGGATTCTACCGGCTGTGGCAACAACTTTAACGCCGGTTCAACTCCCGAAGAGAATCTTGTGCTCTCCTCTTTGAACTACTGGTCTCAGACCATGGGCGTAGACGGCTTCCGCTTTGACTTGGCCGTCGAATTGGGACGCAACGGTAGTTCGGCCTTTTCAAGCACAGCTCCTTTGCTGACGAATATCGCTTCTTTGGCTTCCACCGACGGCTTTAAGATCATTGCCGAGCCCTGGGATACCCAAGACGGCGGCGAAATTGGAAACTTCCCTGCTGGGTGGGCCAACTGGAATGGGAATTACCGTGACGCGATACGTGAGTTCATGACCGGCAATCTTGCGGGTGAAAATAATCTGGGCTGGGCCGACGCTTTCTACGGCGACTACAGCAAGTTCTCTGGTGAAGGCGGACCTCAGAAATCTGTCAATATGATTGATGTTCATGACGGCTTTACCCTAACCGACTTAGTCAGTTACGGTTCGCAAACCAATTCTAGCCTTTCCTGGCCCTTTGGACCCTCAGACGGCGGTACTAGCAACAACCTCAGTTCGGCTTGGGGCGGAAACCAAACCATGCGTCGGCAGGTGATCCGTGACTTCTGGACCTTCCAAGTTTTAAGTCGAGGCATCCCCATGGTGGAATGGGGTGACGAATTCGGCCGCACCGTGGATGGCAACAACAATGCCTACAATGTAGATTCTGTGGCCACCTGGAATAACTACAACATGATTGGCAGTGCTTCACCCGACACGGTTGCCACTGGGGATACTACCGGGGGAACAGCAACCTACAACAACAACCTTGGCACTTTTGCGGCGGCTTCGAGCGGTGGTCCGAATACCAACTTTGCCTTCCTACAAGCTCTTTTGAAACTCCGTGCGGCTCACCCGGCCTTTAACCAAGCTAACTACAATGAAGCCATTTCTTTCCTGACCCCTGCCGGTTCCAGTTCTGGCTTTAATGAATGGACCCAGGCTGATGGCGAAGTGTATGTCTCGGGTAGCCAAGTCGGTGACAATGACTTCTTGATCCTTGTCAACATGACGGGAAGCAATGTCGGCTTTACGGTTCCGACAGCCCCCTCAGGAACAGCGTGGGTTCGCCGCATTGATACCAACAACTGGGCCGAGTCAGTCGATAATAACTGGAGTCAAACCGCCGGAGCGCAAATCAGCGGCAACTATACAGTGGACAACCAGTCTATCGTGGTTCTGCAAGCTGTGCCGCAATCCACCGGGAAGTTCACGATTAAGTTTATCAATAACGGCTCGTCACAAAACGTCACCTTCCCCGGTGATGACAACAGTTGGAGTTTGACGGCAAATACGCTTTCAGCAGCCCCCAACACAACTTATACGATCACGGGTCCCAACCCCATCACCAGTGCCGTGTTGGCTCAGGGCAACAACTCTTCGACCCTTGAGCTTCAGGTTTGCAACACCTCGTCTGGTTGGAATGGAGCCTGGGGTTTTGCCTCGTGGAGCCGGTCAAGCAACATTAGTTTTTCAAACTCGGCCGACACTCAACTGAGTATTACGTGTAACCCAGGTCAAAATGTGACCCTGACGATTGACGTGGCGACAACCTCGTTGTCAGCAACGGTTCAATAATCCAGCCTCTCTTCTAACGCCTCACTTCAAAGACAAGGCCCGTTTAGACGGGCCTTGTCTTTTTTTCGGAAAAGACAGCGGCCAAGGCACGGAGTTCTTCTTGCGGGGCCGAAGTTTCCCACAGAAGATGACCACTCGGCCACGACAAAACCAGTTCCCCTTTATCGTTTTTCACAGGCCGCCACTCCAAGTTTTGGATATGCTTTATTGGGGCAAAAGAAAAAATCCCGCCATACAGTCCCTGGCGTCCGCGACGAAAGTGTTCTGGGTCGCGTATGATGAGGATTTCCCATTCTGTTAAAATGACTAAAAACGGTGTCGCCGTTTTACGCCAACCCACTCGGCGTTCTGGCTGGTAGGCCACGGCTTGGACAGGATCGCCGCGTCTTAAAAGCCGGCGACCGTAGCTCATAAACTTAAAATGAAGCGGGCCAACACGATCTAGACTATCACGGGAAAGTTCCCAGCGAGCTTCGTCGTTTTCATCAGGAGGAGTCACCGCATTTCGTAAGCGCAAAAGAAAGGGGTCCATCAAAATTTCGTTCACGCTCGCAAAGGGCAGACGCACACTATGCGTCGCCGAGGAAACTTCTAACCACGAAGAAAGCAACACCACGCCGCGTTGGATCCAGCGTATTTCAGAGAACGGAAAAACGATCTTATCGATGCGGTTCCCGACCTCCTCCCAAACAGTAAGACGATCTGACTCTAAACTCAGTAAGCGGGAGCGATAGGCACTTTCTTGGGGGCGTAGAGCCTTATCTCCCGGTAAAAACACAGCATCAGCAGGAAAATCCGCAGGGAAAAGCGCCGCAAAAGGTTCCGGAAGATCACTCGCAGCTTCGGGGCGCTTGGCCCAGGTCTTCATCGTCTGAACTGAAGAGGTCTTGGCGTACCAATCATTATTATCCTGCATAAGTTCAGACTAACGTATCTCCACCGGCTTGAATAGATTAATGCCCCGCAATGACTTCCATTTCCAAGTCCTGAATCATCGCCAAATCTTTTTCGGCCCCTTGACCCGGTTGAGTTAAGTAACCATCCAAAAAGAGGCTATTTGCCGGAAAAAGCGCTAGGTTTTGCAGACTTCTCAAGTGAAGTTCGCGGCCGGCACTGGCGCGAATTTCTGCTGAAGGGTTGGCCAGACGAAACAGACAAAGGTACCGAAGAGCCTTCCAGGGACGAAGTTCTGTCTGGAGCCGCTGTGCCAACTTGGTTCCTTCTACGGCAATCAAAAAGTTCACGGGGATGCTGTCCACTTTTTCCCGGCGAAAGGTTAAGGCTAATTCGGCAATTTGCTCATCAGACTCGCCCATGCCTATGATCAAACCCGAACACAGCGAAAACCCCGCTTGCTGGGCATTGTGCAAGGTTTCCATACGGTCCTGATAGGTGTGCGTAGAACAGATTTGGGGGTAGATCTCTTCGTGCGTATTCAGGTTGTGGTTGTAGGCGTCCACACCGGCGTCTTTCAAGAATTTGAGCTTGGCTCGCCCCGTATCGCCCGTCATCAAGCCCATACAGGCACAAACTTCCATACCTAAGTCGGATTTGATCTGCTTTGTGGCTTCTGCCAAAGTTTCTACCGCACTCCAACTGGCCGAGCGCACCGCCATAGTCACGCAAAACCGGCTTCCTCCGGTTTCTTTGGCTTCTTTAGCCTGATTCACCAGCTCTTCTTTGCTTAAAAAACCGTGCTTCGCCGACACATCTTGGGCATGCTGTGACTGACCGCAGTAATGGCAATCTTCTGAACAGAGTCCTCTTTTCGCATTGGATAAGACATTTGCTTTGACGAGATTGCCAAAGTAATGCCGTCGTATCGTCCAGGCCGCATCCAGGATTTGTAAATGTTCGGATTCCGGGGCCCGTAAAACAGCAAGAGCGTCCTCTTGAGTGAGTTGGTAACCGTTAAGAATACGCTGAGCAAGCTCTTTCCACATAGGGTCACTCCTTGTGCAGGGAATTGACGTCGGCCAATGAGCGACGTATGATCGCCGTACTCCTATCTTTTTCAGGTGGATTGGTCAAGGTTGAAGCACGATAAACTGAAGAAAATTGATCAGAAACAACTTTGGCACCCCTTTACCCAGCGCCAAGGCTTGGCAGAACCGCCCCTCATTGTCCGAGGCCGAGGCGTGAAATTGTACGACGATAAGGGGCAGGCCTACTACGACACGATCAGTTCTTGGTGGACAAACCTGCACGGACATGGTCATCCCGCCTTGGTGCGAGCCCTTCGACGACAGGCGAAACAACTCGACCACGTCAATTTCTCTGGCTTTACCCACCCGGCGGCACTCGAACTGACTTCAGCCCTGGCAGAACGGCTTCCTCGGTCCCTCAATCGCTTTTTTTATTCGGATGACGGGTCAACCGCCGTGGAAGCGGCCCTCAAGATGGCCTATCAGTACCACCTCAACCGAGGGTTCCCAGAAAAAACTCACTTTGCGTATTTGGATCAAGGCTACCATGGCGATACCTTAGGGGCGGTGGGTGTCAGTGGGGTCGATGACTTTCACGGGGCGTTCAAGCCCCTGCGGTTCCCGTCCCTCCGCTTACCAGCCCCCCGGGCCCAGGCTTTGGGCACCAAAACCGGAAACCCCGTTCAACTTTCTTGCCCGGAATCGACCTGGCAAACTACCGAAGCCTTACTTCGGCAAAAGGCCGCCCAGACAGCAGCGGTCATAGTGGAGCCCCTCATTCAATGTGTCGCAGGGATGCAGCCCTACCCGGCCGAATACTTAAGGCGCCTTCAGCACTTGTGCCATGAACTCGATATCCTGGTGATTTATGACGAAGTCGCCACGGGCTTTGGCCGAACCGGCTCCTTTTTTGCGCTGGATCAAGCCGGAACCGTGCCAGACTTTTTATGTTTAGCCAAAGGTCTGTCTGGAGGTATTCTCCCCTTAGCGTTGACGGTGACCACCGAAGAAGTGGAACACGCCTTTGAAGGTCCCGGTAAAACGTTTTTGCATGGACATAGTTTTACCGCCAACCCGATTGCCTGCGCCTCGGCCTTGGCCAGCCTCAAGCTTTTTGAGCGAACCTTCTGGCGACCTGGCGCCTTGGAACGGGCCGCCCCCGTCAGCCAGGCTTTTCACGAGCACTTAACGACCTGGACCACGCGGCCTGAAGTGGGCGACCTGAGGTTCTTAGGCCATATCGGCGCGGTCGACTTGGTTAACCCCGAAACCGGCACCCCCTGGCCAGCGGCACTCAAAGCTGGCCAACAAGCCTACCGGTTATCCCTCACCAAAGGCTTAGTTCTTCGCCCCTTGGGGGATACCTTGTACTGGTTTTTGCCCCTGAGCCTCACCGAACGTCAGCTGAAGACCATCCTGAAACGAAGTGGGGAAGTTCTTCAGGAAACCACCCAAAACCTCCTCCACCAAAGGTCTCAGGAGCTTCGCCAAGATTTTCTACAAGTTCCCCCTGGATCTGACCCTGCCCCGAGGGACGTATGATGGAAGAACACTTTACCGTCCAAGCGGCCCTGGAGTCCTGGCAAGCCGAACTTTCTCAGTTGGCTCAAGACTCCCGAAAACGGCAAATCCGTACCCCACAGGCCACCAAAGGTCCGTATTTGTGGCAAGACGGCCAACGCTTGGTGAATTTCTCTGGAAATGACTACCTTGGTTTGGCGGGAGACCCCCAAATCGCTCAAGGCGTTTTGGCCCGTTTCCAGGAGCTGGTACAAACGGGACAACTCCCGCTTTGGGGGTCAACGGCCAGCCGTTTGATGGCGGGAGCCTCCCCGTGGCACGCCCAACTTGAGGCGGAGCTGGCCAGCTTTTACCCGGGCCGCCAAGCTTTGCTGTTCAACAGCGGCTGGCACGCCAATACGGCCGTCCTTTCTGCACTAGCGGGGGCTTCGGATGCCATCTTTGCCGACCGCTGGATACATGCCAGCCTGATTGACGGTTGGCGCTTATCCGGGGCTCGGCTGTACCGTTACCACCACAACGAGATGGCTCACCTCGAAGAGCTCCTCAAACGCCACCGAGGTCAGCATAAGAGGGCCTTTATCGTCACCGAAGCGCTGTTTTCGATGGAGGGTGACGAAGCTGACTTGGCATCCCTGATCGCTCTCAAAGCCCGCTACGAAGCCTTTTTGGTCTGGGATGAGGCTCATGCCTTTGGCGTACTTGGACCCAAAGGGGCCGGTGTCGCGGCCCGTGACGGCCTCAGTGGTCAGGTTGACCTCACCGTGGGGACCTTTGGCAAGGCACTGGCGTCGAGTGGAGCTTTCGTAGCGGCTTCAAAGCTTATCCTTGAGGTTTTGATTCAAAAAAGCCGTCCGTTGATTTTTAGCACAGCCCTCCCCCCGGCCAGTGCCATCGTCACGTTGTTTCACTTGGCGTGCGAACCCGAGCTGGTCAACCGCCGTGAAAAGCTACTCCATCTAGCACGGGAATTTCATGCCCAAGCCCACCAGCAAGGCTGGAGCGTTCCAGGACAGAGCTGGATTGCCCCTCTGATTTTAGGAAGCGACGCCAAAGCCGTACAGGCCGCTGAACAATGTCGACAAGCTGGTTTAAGCCTTTTGCCGGTGCGGCCGCCCACCGTACCCGAGGGGAGCTCTAGGTTGCGCTTATCCCTGCGTTCAGATATGACCCCAGACCAGTGGGAGCCCTTATGGCCGGTTCTCGAGGCTTTTCGATGACGCTCCATTGGGCTAAGCCCGGCGAGCCTGGGGATCGTTTGATCCTTGTCTTTAACGGCTTTGCCATGGACGAAAATCCGTGGCGGCTTTGGTCCCAGCCCCTGAACAGCACCTTGGCCTTCGTGCGGGGGTATCACGAACTCGAGGTCCCCTTGCCCTCCACAGAGCTAGCAAGAATCCGCTCCTTTAGCCGGGTAGACGTGGTGGCTTGGTCCTTAGGAGTTTGGGTCTACGGTACGGTGGCCGACACCTGGGCGTTACCCCCAGGAAAAAGGCTGGCCGTCAATGGGACGCTCACCCCTCTCCACCCCGACTGGGGGATTCCCCCAGCTATCTTTGCGCTGACCAGAAGAACCTTCAGCGAAGCCACGCGAGAAATCTTTTATCGCCGGGTATGCGGTTCGGACGAGGTGTGGAAGCTGTTCCAACCTTTGGTCCCCCAGCGTTCGGCTGATGAGCAGGCCCAGGAATTAGCCGTGTTTTACGAGGCTCTGCAAGCTTCGGCTCACCTTACCACACGCCCCGAAACCGCCCAGCTTTTTTCGACCATCCTTATCAGTTCGCACGACCAAATCATGCCCCCCGCCGCCCAACGCCGCTTTTGGCAAAGGGGCCATGAACTAGCGGCCGGACACTACCCGTTTCACCTCTGGCCGAGCTGGGAAGCTTTTCTATCCCTACCTGCGGAGGACGTCCATGCCGTTTGACGCGGCCTGGCACTTTCAACGGGCCCAAGGCAGTTATGATCAAGCCGCAACCATTCAAAGGTCAATGGCCGAACACCTGGTGAGTGTCCTTGGGCCCCTGGCTCCCCCCAGAGGTTGGTCCAAGGTTTTTGAACTCGGGTGTGGGGCCTTGACCCTGACCCAGCGCCTATGTGCTATATTTTCAGAACAGGACTTATGGTTGAACGATCTTTGGTCCCCTCCCCCCGAACGTTTACAAAAGCTTCCTTGCCGCCAACTCCACTTTCTTGAAGGCGACGCCGAACATATCGACTGGCCTAGGAACTGCTCCCTGATCGTCGCGAACGCTGTGCTTCAGTGGTTTCAACAACCTTTGTCGGTATTCTCGAAAGCCTACGAGGCCTTAGAGCCGGACGGATTTCTGGCGCTGGGCTTGTTTTTACCCGGGACATTTGCAGAGTTTCAAAAAGCCAGCGGACGCGGCTTAGACTACCCTTCAGAACAAGCTTGGACTCAAGCCGCTGAATCTCAGCGTTGGCGGGAGGTCTTTCGACATACCGCGACCACAACCCTGAATTTTCCTAGTGCCCGCGCTCTGATGCAACACCTTCGGGACACGGGGGTCAACGGTACGGCACGCGAGGTATGGACGCGTTCACGCTGGGAACATTTTTTAGCCAACTATCCCCGTAGTTCAGACGGTTCATGGCCGCTGACTTACCATTCTTGGCTTTGGATCCTGAGGAGACCGTCATGACAGTTTTTGTGACAGGAATCGACACCGATATCGGCAAAACCTGGGTCACCGGTCAGCTTTTGGGCGTCCTACGCCAGCAGGTGGCGGCCATCTCGATGAAGTTGGTGCAAACGGGGCAAGAACCGCTCCCGGGGCTCGCGGGGGTGTCCCAAGACCTCCGGGAACACCGCCGTTTAGCAGGAATGCCGTTACTCCCTGAGGATCTTCAAGGACTAACTTGTCCGTGGATTTTTCGAGAACCAGCGTCACCCCACTGGGCGGCCCAAAAGGAAGGGAAAACCCTACAAGAAGCTGCACTCGCCTCTGCCGTCTCCAAACTTGAACACAGCTTTCCTTGGGTACTTTGTGAAGGTGCCGGCGGCGTCTTGGTTCCTTTGGCACCGGGGCTCACCACCCTCGATTTTGTGGGACGGCGCGGGTGGCCGGTCATTCTGGTCACCACCCCTCGCCTCGGTAGTATCAACCATACCTGGCTGACAATTGAAGCCGTACTGAGCCGCGGGCTCACCCTGGCGGCCGTCGTCGTGAACCGCAGTGACGCTTGGGGCGAAAGTCTGAGGCTGAGCCTTTTAAGTACCTTGCAGGAGTTTGAAGCTCAAGGCAAAGTCCTTGAGCTTTTCGATGACCCTCAAAAAAATCCCAAGGGCTTTTCAAAATTAGCCCAAATCGTTCTGAGCCTTCGTGAAAATCAGACCCAAAATTAAGACCAAGCGGCCTTCAAACGCTTTGAAAACGCCTCTTTGAGGGCCTTCAGTTGAGTCTTTTCAGTAGCCGAGGGGATAGTAAGGTTCCCCTCCAGCTGACCTTGAACCAACGATAACCCGTTTGCGGTCATGACGCGGTAAACCAAGCTGACTAAGGTCAGGTCCTTGTCCCCAGCTTTCCAAATTAAATGAAACCAAACGACCCGATCGGCTCCATAATTTTTTGCCAAGCCTTTCAAGCGGAGGGTATCACCTTGGGCATCCGTCGTTTCATCCTGCAGGTCAAAAGCCACCTGACCTTGATCAAAGAGCTGATCAAAAACGGTTTCTACCAAAGCACTCTCGACCTGAGGTTGGATATCGGTGGCCGGAAGCTCTTGGGAGTGACAAACCAGTACCGTTTCTGCCGAGACAGCACAGACGGACATGCCCCAGAATAGTAAAACTGCCAAAAATCGCATAAATCCCTCCGCTTTCAGTTTCGGCACTAAGTCCAACTAAACTAAATTTTCCTTGATTGAAGAGCCTTTGGAATCATGGTAAACTGGGGGGGTGAACTTTTATGTAATCAGGGTCAAACCCCGTGGTGAAAAATCCTTTGCCCAACTTTGTCAAAAGCTGATTCCCGAGGAGCTGAAGGTTCACTTTCCTCGGCGGCGCTTAACAGAACGAAAACAAGGTGTGACCAAAAAAGTCGAGTCTCCGCTTTTCCCCGGCTATGTTTTTCTGGAAATCCCTGAGACGATGACTCCAGAACTTTATCACCGGTTAAGGAAGGTTCCGGGATACTTCCACATTTTGAAACCCAGCGGTGAGCTAAAAGAACTCAAAGGACACGATCTGGAACTTGTGAAACACTTCCTTCAGTTCGGTCAAGTGATGGAAGCCTCTAAGGTTGTTTTTGATGAAAACCAACGAATCCGAGTTCTCAGTGGACCGATGTCTGGTCTTGAAGGCAAGATTGTTTCCGTCGACCGGCGCAAGGGCCGTGCTAAGATCATCCTAGATTTTGACCGCAACCAGTTTACGATTAACCTCGCCTTTGAAGTGTTAGAGGCTGCCCCAACTGAACCAGGAGTTTCTCAACCACCAGGACATTCTCAGCAAGAGGCTCCGCCCCAGGGAAATGCCTCATGAGTTTGCGTCGGCTCGTCATCATCGGTGCCGGTTTTGCCGGAAGAGCTCTGGCCCGTGAAATCCGTGAGCGGTTTCCCGAGCGCAATCTGGAGGCCTTTTGGGACGACGACCCGGTAAAAATCGGGTCCATTCTCGAGGGTGTCCCTGTCTTAGGGCCTATCTCTGGTATGCGGGCCCGAGAGACCATACCCGACGAGGCCATTCTGGCCATTCCCAGTGCAACCAAGGGTCAGCTCAAACAAATCTACAACATCGTGGTTCAAACAGGGATTCCCCACATCCGCATTTTGCCGGCGATTAGCCAAATCGTCGACGGAGAAGCTCATTTTGTTCTGACGCGCGATATTGACCCTCAGGACCTCTTAGGCCGCAATCCGGTGCAGATATCTCTTCGTCAAAGCCTACGGTATCTGCGGGGCAAACGGGTCCTCATCACGGGTGCCGGAGGGAGTATCGGCAGTGAATTGGCCCGACAGCTTCTCTCAGGCGGGGCAGAACGGCTGTATCTTTTGGGACACGGCGAGAACGCCATCTACCAAATCGATAAAGAACTCCGCCTCCTTCAAGCCGGCGGAGTCGGAGAAAAAGCCACCATTGTTCCCATCGTGGCCGATTTAAAAGATGCCCAACACCTCCAGTTTCTTTTATCCAGACTGAAGGCCGATGTGGTGTTTCATGCGGCGGCGCACAAGCACGTTCCCATGATGGAAGCTAACCCGGTCGAAGCTTGCGCGAACAATGTCTTGGGAACCAAGAATTTATTGGATGCCTGTCTGGAGCATCACGTTAAGAAATTTGTCCTCATTTCTACCGATAAAGCCGTGTTACCTCATTCCGTGTACGGCGTCACCAAGAAGATTAGCGAAGATCTCGTTCGAGAGGCCGGGAATCGGGGCCAAGGGCAATATATGACCGTTCGCTTTGGGAATGTTCTTGGTTCCCGAGGAAGTATAGTCCCCCTCTTTCGAGAACAAATTCTCTCTGGCGGTCCTGTCACCATCACTGACCCCCAAGCCTCAAGATACTTTATGACGATTCCCGAGGCGGTTAGCTTAGTCCTCCAAACCGGAGGTATGGGTCAAGCGGGACAGCTGTACCTCTTAGACATGGGGGACCCCATCCTCATCGAGGACCTTGCCTCCCAAATCATCCGCTTTTACGGCAAAGAGCCCGGCAAAGATATTGCCATTCAATACATTGGGTTACGTCCCGGAGAACGTATAGAAGAACGGCTTTTTGCTCCCGAAGAAGAACCAGTTCCCACGTCGTACGCCCGCATTAATCGCTTAGTGCGGGCCCCCGGTTCTGATTTATCCGAACACAGGCTCGAAGACCTGTTGGTCAAACTCAAGTCGATTTGTGTCTATTCCCCGGAAGCCTCAACCCTTTACCGCAACCGTCGGGCCTTGCGAGAGACCCTTCGTGAGTTTTACCCCACGTTGGAGGCCAAGAATGAACCCGAATTCTAAGGTCACGAGCGTTCCTTTCTCGCGTCCGGTTTTGGGTTCCGAAGAAGAAGAAGCTGTTTTGGCGGTTCTCAGGTCGGGATGGCTCACGACGGGAGCCCAGGCTCAGGCCTTTGAACAGGAGTTTGCCGCCTACGCGGGGACAAAGTTCGCCCTTGCCGTCAACAGTGCCACGGCCGGGTTGCACCTCTCGTTAGAAGCCCTCGGTGTCGGGCCCGGAGATCTTTGCGCCGTTCCGGATTACACCTTTACCGCGACAGCCGAGGTCGTTCGTTATCTGGGAGCCGACCCTGTTTTTTTAGACTGCCTGCCGCAGAGTCCCCAATTTGACCCCCAACGCCTTGAAGATGTTTTAAAAAAACAAAAAATCAAAGCCGTGTTGCCTGTCCATTTGACGGGTGAACCGTTTGATAGCGAGGCCTTAGCGTTTCTTCAAAACCGCTATGGCTTCTTTGTGGTAGAAGATGCGGCTCACATGATTCCTTCCCGGCGTCCCGACCACAAACTTTGGGGAGCCGGAAGCGATCTTGGTGTTTTTTCGTTTTATGCCAATAAAAATATGACGACAGGTGAAGGTGGCATGATTGTCACCGATCAGGAAGCTTGGGTGCAACGTATCCGTCGCATGCGCCTACATGGGATTGACCGCGACGCCTTTGACCGGTACACCTCGCCCAAGGGATCGTGGGCCTATCAAATCATTGCCCCCGGGTTTAAGTACAACATGACAGATATCGCCGCCGCAATTGGCCGAGTCCAGCTCACCAAAGCGGAAGGGTTTTGGAAGGCTCGCCAACGCTTGGTCCGCCGTTACCTCGAAGTCCTTGAACCTTGTCACCTGATCAAGTTGCCAGTTTGGCGGGATGATCATTCCTGGCATGTTTTTAGTCCCTTATTAGTTCCCTCGGTTGCAAGATGGCGAGATCGTTTTGTCCAAGAGTTAACTCAACGCGGGGTTGGCGTTTCGGTGCATTATACGCCCTTGCATCGTATGCCGTATTGGCGCGATACCTACGACCTTCGCCCCGAAGCTTTTCCGAACTCCGCTTTGCGAGGAGAGAGCACCTTTTCCCTCCCCCTTTATGCTTCGATGACTGACTCCCAGCAAGATTTTGTTCTGGAAGCGGTTCTTGAGGTTCATCAGCTACTTAGTCAGGAGGCGGACTGTGGCCTCGCGACGTAAGAATGCTGTAGATCAGGTGCAGGACCCCCTCTTTCATCCCGATCCTCGGCTGTTTGAAGCACCTTCGGAACTGTTATTCGGGTTGACCTTACGTTCTCCGGTGGCGCACGGAAAGCTTTTGGCCATGATTTATCCGCCCTTGCCGGAGGGGTTTACCCTCTTACGGGCCGAAGACCTTCCTGGTAGTGATGTGTTGCATGTGCTAAAAAGCCGGCTTCCCTTATTGAATGGCGAAATGGTCCGCTATATCGGCGAGCCGATAGCCTTGGTAGCCGGCCCCCAGGAAGCGCAAGTCAGAGCTTGGGCCAAAAAAGTACGATTTACTTTTCAAAAACTTCCGTTGGAGCAGTTCAGCCAAGGCGTGCGTCTTAAATCCAGGTCATTGGCGGGGGGACACTACATTCCTGACGATCAACCTGTCAAACTGATTGAAGGCGTTTACTCCACTGGGGCCCAAGATGCAGGAGTTTTTGATGCCTGTGAAGCTTTAGCCGTGGTTCAAAACGAAGAGGCCTGGTTAAGCGTAAAAAGCCAATGGCCAGGCAACGTCGTTCATAGTGTGGCACGGGCTTTAGGTCTTGAAGCCAGCAAAGTTCGCGTCAAAGCTCAACCCTCGTCCGCGCACCTCAACAGTCAAGTGTGGTTTCCGACTATCCTTGCGGTACACGCGGCCCTTTTATCACAAGCCAGTGGCCACCCTGTTCGGATGACGCTGAGTAAGGACGAAGAGTTTTTTTATTCGCCCAAACGGCCGGAATCGCGTATCCTTATACGCTCAACGGTAGACATACAAGGACGTATCTTGGATTTCTCTGCTGAGGCCGTCCTCAACATGGGGGCCTACGGTGTGCTCGAAGAAGAACTTCTTGACCGGTGTATTTTAGGACTTTTAACCCCTTACCGGTTTGGGGCGTTTCAGGTCAATGCGCACGCGGAACTCAGCCACACCCCTCCTCGAGGCCCTGTGGGAGGCATGGGGGAAAATCTGGGCATTTTTGCCCTCGAAAGTCACATCCAAGACCTTTGTGAAGCCCTGGAACTTGACCCTATGGTGTGGAGGCAGGCCAATGCCCTCTCGCGAGATCAAATTGCCTTTACAGGAGAACCGTGGAAAGCCGATGCACCTTTGACGTCGCTGATCTCGGAATTGGGTAAAGCCGCAGACTTTCCTCGTAAATATGCTAGCTTTCTTCAGTTAAATTCCCGCACGAAAGAATGGCGGGACGAAGCTCTGCCTTTGCGGGGCATAGGCTTAGCGGCAGGCTTTCAAGGCAATGGTTTTTTAGCGGGCGGAACCTCGACGGTCAATTTAGAAATTCGTCTCGAAGCTGACTCTAGCCTTAGTGTCTATTCGCCGTTAGTGACGGCCAATGATCACTTGCTGGCTCTTTGGAAACACGCGCTGGGCGACCCCCTCGGGATAGCTCCCGAGCTCGTTCGCTTTTGCCCTGTGATAACGGGCGAACACCCCACGGGAGGTCCTTCCTTAGCGTCTCGGGCCTTCGAGATCATGCCCAAACTTCTTGCCAAAGCAGGCCACACCTTAGCTCAACGTCGTGTCCACCAGCCGCTTCCCCTAAATCTACATACCTTATTTCGGCGCAAAGCTAACCCTGCCTGGGATCCTGAAAACTTTACAGGCCAACCGTTCTTATCGTTGTCGTGGGTAGGAGCTGTCGCCGAAGTCGAGGTTCTGCCCTTGCTTTCAGAAATCCGGATCAAAAAAATTACTCTTATGGCGGATGCAGGTCCCCTTCTGGACGAGACAGCCGCCCGAGATGCCCTCACCGAAGGCATCCTGTCTGCCGTAGGTTGGGTTTTTTCAGAAAATATCTTTTGGGAAAAACTCAGCATCCCCCGTTCGATTTTTCAGAAATACCGCTTACCTAGCGTTCGTGAAGTTCCCCGGTTAGAAATACTTTTCTATCAAAACCCCAAAGGAAGTCCCCCCCGAGGTTTGGGTTCCTTAGGGAGCAGTGCCGTCGCTCCAGCCCTCTTGTCGGCTATCCGTCAAGCGTTAGCTCCTAGCTGGCGTCATTTGCCCGTAACGCGTAAAATGTTAGATGAAGCTTTGAGGAAACATGAAGCAGAACTTGATCCTGAACGGTGAAGATGTCACCCTAAATGGGGAAGAAGAAGATTCTCTGTTTGCCGTTCTCAAAGCAGAAACCCCGCTTTTTTCGGGCATCATCTGCTGTCAGAAAGGCTTTTGCGGTCGTTGTCACGTTTTGCTGGATGGACGTGAAGTCCCTTCATGCCTTGTCCCCTTTTACCAGGCCCGTCAGCGTGAAGTCGTCACGCCTGAGGGCTTTGCCGCCACAGAAGACCACCGGCTTTTTCGTCAACTTTTGGCTGAAGAAGGCTTGGTGTACTGCCGGCAATGCACCGAAGCCCAAATCTTTCACTTAAGTGCCTTTCTGGAACAATTTCCTGCACCCGAGGATGAGGAGTTGCGTACGGCTATATCCGAGATTCCCTGCCGGTGTGGCAGTCGCCCCGTGTTGGAGCGCGCCGTACGCCGCTTGGTAGGTTTAAAGGAGTCCGACCGTGCCGGACGAAGATAACCTCCCGCCCTTAATCCATACCCCCAAAACGCTACAAGAAGCTTTAACTCTTCTGAATGCTTATCCTAAAGCTCAACTGTGGGCTGGGGGAACTGCAAACCCCGAGCAAGACTTTAGTTCGCCCCTTCGCTTGCCTACCACGTTGGTGTCCTTGCATCTCGTCGAGGAGTTGAAACGAGTCCAATACGGGGACCGTTTTGTAGATTTAGGGTCGGGGATGACCTTGAATCAAGTGCTTCATGTGTTAAAAGCATTTCTTAACCCCGCCTTTCGGCAAGCGATTTTAGCCACGGGCTACACGGCTTTACGAAACCTGGCAACTCTAGGGGGCAACCTTTGTCAAAAAGGATTTTATGGGGATCTTTTTCCTGTGCTTCACCTGATCGGTGCCCAATTTGAGTTTCGGGGACTTCGGTCTTCCCGTTGGCTCACGTCAAATCAGGTGTCTGACGAAGGTCGACTTAGGCCGCTCGCCGGTGAAATCTTGACGCGTGTCCGTGTTCCGCAAGAAGAGTGGCCCCACTTCTTTTATCAAAAGATCGGAAATTTTCGCACACCATGGGATGAGCGACTCTCGATGACGGCGTTGGCTCGCACCAAGCATGGCCTCGTCGAAGCTTTGCGTCTGATTTATTACTTACCTCACACCGGACTATTGCGCCACCGAGGGCTTGAGGCCGAATTGGTGGGGCAACGGGTTCCTTTTGCCCCCAGGCTTCGGCAGGCGGCGTTGAGTAGCATCAAGGAAGCCATGGAGGGCTTATCTTTGCCCCCGAGTTTGTTTCAAAAAGACCGTGTTCTTCATATGACCCGCTGGGTTTTGTCGCAAATCCAAGATGATTAACCCTCAACTCAGGATCTGCGAGTTCGGTCCTGTCCCATTCGGTCCTGTCCCAGGCGGTTCCGCGCTTCTGTAATAGCCTGCTTCCAAAGCCGAGAGACCAGAACATTCAGCTTTTCCTGCCGTAGCACCAAAAAGGATAAGGACCGGTGATAGATTCGAAGTGCGGCCAAAACATCTGGTTTAAGGGAATTTCTAGATGGCCCAAACCCAAAGTTTTCAATGGGACGTAAAAACTTCCAATGACCAGCATTATGCACGATGGGAATCACTTGGCCAGTTTCTTCTTCGAGAAAAACCCCATTTTCGAGCCTAAAGGCTCGTTCTGAGGACGCTAAGACAAAATTGTACTCAGATGGTAAGGGGTCATACCCTTGTTCATGCGCGTACAAATTGACCACAACTTGGTCGGGGCCAAATTTGGCTTTATTCAGAATAAGCTTGTCCATCCAAGCCGCAAGGTCGTGAAAAACCTCGGGGGGACCAGCCAACACCCCGGCATTCAGAAGAGGTTTTAGTGCCGTACTTTCGCGTATTCGGCGAAGTGAGGCCCTTGAAAAAAACTCATCCGATAAGAAAAACTCCGACCCGGATTTCGCGTCTTCTGCGGCAACCCTCAGTTTGTTCCCTGACTTGAGAAGTTCAGAGAACTCTGACTGAAAAATGATATCACCAGAATCACAAAGAACCACGACCTGAGCTTTTTGCTGGTGTAAATCAGCCGACAAATCGCGAAAACGGGCCTGTGTGACATGGATATCTTTTCGGCAAGGAAGCACACTTAGTCCTTTATGTTCTAAGTAATACCGTTGAGCCAAGGACAGTCCATAATCTAAGACACGTATTTTTAAACCTTCAGGAAGGTGAGCCCACAATGACGGCAACCAATGTTCAATAAGAAAATCCCCATACTTGCGGTCTGAAGCTGTGTAAAGCAGACTTTGAATAGGTTCTGGCACGATCAGCTCCAAACTTCTTGGGGATAACCATATTTCTGACGTTCCCACCAGAGTAAGGCTAAACTCATAATTCCATGGCTTTCACTCTCGCTTAAACGTCGTCTGACATCTTGAATGGGTAAAAGTCCGACACTGAGGTACTCGTGTTGATCAAGTTCGAGTGTAGTTTTCACGCGCTGAGCACCCCGAGCAAGAAATGTCCACACTCGGTTGGTCAGAAAGGCTGGGTTAGAATTACAAGAGCCTAAAAGTCGCCACTCGTGGGCCTCAAAGCCAGTTTCTTCGCGAAGTTCACGCTGAGCCGCCTGTTCTGGGGTTTCACCATCGTCGACCATACCACCGGGAAATTCCCAGTAAAGCTGTCCATCTCCATGGCGAAACTGGCGCACCATCAAAAAGCAAGCCTGCTTTTGGTCGTCGACCTCGGCAATGACATTGACCCAATCGGGGGCTTTGGCCACGACAAAGGAGGCTTGGTGGCCTTCTGGTGAAATACTTACCCGTTGAACTAAATCAAAAATGGGGGTTTTGAGGAGGGTTTCTTCTCTTTCGACCCGAAAACGAAGGCTGTCATCCTGCATTTTATACCTACTTAGGAGCTGTCGCCGAAACCGGGGGAGCGGGTTGTGGCACGACACGGACTAGGGGAATATTATCACGATCAGGTAAAGGAGCCGGTGGTCCCTCTTTGGGCTCTTCGAGATATTTGGGAACGCCCCAAAGGATTAAAAGGCGACCTTCACGAAGGAGCCGACGATTGGCAGGTAGGGAAAGAATACGGTCCCAGTCAGAATCGGCCAGAATCAAGTCATTGGGGCGTTTACCCCAGACTCCACGAGCCACGATTCTGAGGGGATCAAGCCCCACACGGTCTTGAAATCGGCGTTCATTAAAGCGGCTTTCTTGAAAGGCTGCAATTCCCCACTTTTCCAAAAAACTGGGGTCCATCTGATTCCGAGTAAAGAGGGTCTGCCCTTCTTCATTCATAAAGCGAGGCGAAAGAGAGGGCTCCCAACGAAGTGATGTCCCTGTTCCGCGCCAGGGCAAGGGACTCATTGCGTAAATCACAATCCCTGAAAAAGGACGGCTGGGGTTCCAGCCCAAAAGATGTTTTAGGGGGTCAGGTTGTTCGATCGGAGGCAAAAGCTGGGCTAAATCTTTCCAGAGGTTCAACGACCAGCGCATGGTTAAAATTTGTCCCGACGCATCCAGCCGTGAAAACTCAAACTTAAGCTTTTGGTTCAACTGATCCACAGTAACTCCAAGGTCTGGGTTCTGTCGCAGGGCCTCTGCCACTGAATCTGTCGAGTCCAACTGAACGGTACTTAAACGCCGCAGAAGTTCCTGCCGACGATGATCTTCAAGATATTGTTCCGCCTGATATTGCTGACGTGGGGCTACCGCTTCTGGGTCTGTCGTGGGAACCACCGATAAGGGACAACTTAAGGTTAATTCCCACAGACCTTCTCCCCAACGAAACTTCGCCGAAGAGGTCAGTTGTGTTTGAGCATGAGACTGAGTCTGAGCAAACGCCAAGGAGGCCACACTTACCAGAAGGAGTGCAAACAAGATCGCCAGACTAGCCTGTCCGCGATAAACCTTACCGGGCAACGGAAGCTCCCTCTGGCAACAACAGGGTCCGACCGATGCTTAAAACATCGTTGGGATTCAACCTGTTAACGGAAGCCAATAATTCCGGTGTTGTTCCATTCCGACGAGCGATGGCGTACAGGGTGTCTCCCTTGCGAACGGTATATGACGCACCTGGAAGAGGAGACGCTTTCGGAAGGGACGCCACTTCACTGCGGTGGACACCACGGTAAGGACCGACATCTTTTAGCGCGGGAATAATCAGGGTTTGACCGATTTGAAGGTAGCGTGGGTGCAAATGAGGGTTATTTCGTTCAATCACGGAGTAATCCACGCCATACCATTGAGCAATTTGAGACAACGTGTCCCCAGCTCGAACTTTGTAAAAATAATAGCGAATTAACTTCAGGCGAGGATCCTCTAAGGCTTTTCGTACCGAATCGGTCCAGGAGGCAGGAACTTTGAGGCGATAGTCAGGCATTCCGGCAGGAGTGATGGGGTATCGAAGTTCCGGGTTGGCTTCTTCTAGCACCCTCGAAGAAACCCCCGCTGCATCGGCCAACAACCGCAAGTCGACTGGCCGTGAAACTCGAAGTCGGCTCCAGGGTTCTGAGGGTTCCCAATCTAGGGGAAAGCCATACTTGAGTTTTTGTGAAAGAATGTTCGCAATAGCCAGAATTTGAGGAACATATGCGGCCGTTTCTTTGGGGAGCCAATGCCGCTCGATAAGCTTCCAATAATTGCGTTCATGTCCCCGGCGGATAGCCCAATCCACACGGGGGATTCCCGCATTATACGATGCCAAAGCTAAAAGCCAATCGCCGTAATAATCATAACTGCCCCGAAGGAGCCGAACGGCCCCGATGGTAGCTTTCCAAAAATCTCGTCGCTCATCGATGTAGGGAGTCACTTGAATATTGAACCCGTCTATCGTGTTGAGCATGAACTGCCACATTCCCACGGCCCCAGAATTCGAGACAGCATTGTTAGAAAACCCCGATTCTAGCGCGGCCAGCCAGAAAAGCTCGTCGGGAACATGGTATTTGGTGAGCTGTTCGTGAATAAAATCCCGGTAAGGCAGACTTCGTTTCTGCCAACGGCGTAGGTACGTCAGCCCTTCTTCAGAAGAGTAAAAGGCTAAATCACGCCGATACCCTGTACCGTCCTCAGGAGTCAACATCATGGCTGGAGGTGGGACAATGGGATAAATCGGAGGCGCCGCTTGAGGGGTATAAGTCGCGGTCTTGGGCTCGCCGTAGGACCAAACCGATGGCAAGGGCAAAGAAGTCGAGGCCATTCCAGAGGCGGCAACCCCGAAAACAAGCGCCATTATCAAAAGACTTTTCACCTTTTGTCTCCGATCACATTTTGTCTCCGAAAAACACACCAGCCCATTCCCAAGAACCGTTAATTTCAGGATCGGGCGGATAATCAATTCGCTTAAAGTAGAAGTACCAAGTTGGGATACGATAAGTCCAGCCCGTAGACTTCAAGTAGGCCTCGGAGTCATTGGACGCATCGTCCAATTTCGAAGCGAAGTACACGGTTCCTCCGCCATAATGGGCTTGGTGAACTAAATCCCGCAAAAATGTCCGAATGTCAAAAGCTTCAGAAAGAGCATCGTTAGGGTCTGTATCATCCCATGATAAGGCAAAGAACCCGACTTTGGCTCTTAGCTGTTCCATTTTTGTGGTGTCATTATCCCTGATGGCTTCTTCAAGGTTGGCAATCAAGGTACTGAGACTCGGAGAAACCCAAGAACGATCAGACTTAGATAGGTCCACCAAAGAGCGGACCCGAGTATAAGCTTGCGGATCACCGGGAACCGTAGGGTCGGGAAACATTAAAAATGTGTTGTACGCTTTTATAGCCTGCTTCCACAAGCCGAGTTGCTCATAAGCATGGCCCCAATCATAGAACTGGGCTGGTAAAGTTAATTTATAGGGGAATTGATCCTGCAAATCTTCATAATACTTTCGTTTTAAGGAAGGGGTCGAAACCAAGTGAGTTAATTGACTTAAACAACGATAATGAATCGATTGACCGTCTTTATATAAATCAGGGTAGTCTTTATAGATCCGTTCATAATAGTACTCCGCTAAGGGGAGAGCCTGCTGTTTTTGGTAGTTTTCCGCGACAGTAAAGAGATAGTCCGCATCAAAAGGGTCATGGGGATGCTGTTCCACATAGGTTGTCAGAAAGAGGTTGATTTTATCGTAGGACTTTTCGGCCTGCAACCGGCTGGTGATTAAACGGATCAGGGAATACCGTGACGCTGTGGGCTCTTTACTTTCACCTAATAAGTGAAACAGGCGATGAAGTTCCGTATTGATAGTCCCGGAAGTTCCGTAGTACACATCTTCGCGCGTCCCGGACTGAACCACAAGGAACGCCGCCGCTACAGCTATCAACGGAAAAATCAGACTCAGGTAGCGTTTCATGAATACGAAAGTTTAGCACATCGACTCCCACGTTGTCCACGCTCTCACGTAAGCTTCATGCTTGCAGAAGAAGTTTCATGCTTGCAGAAGATGGTCGATTTTCCGTAGAATAAGCTCATTGCTTTTCCCATCTGTTATGGAGGTCACTCATGTCCAGCCCTTCTGCTCTGAAGAAAACCGCCCAAGGACTCCAGGTTCCCGATCATGTCATTATCCCTTTTATTGAAGGAGACGGCACTGGACCGGACATTTGGAAAGCCTCGGTACGCGTGTTTGATGCTGCGGTACGCCAAGCTTATGGGGGCAAGAGGCAAATTCATTGGAAAGAAGTGCTCGCCGGTGAAAAAGCTTTTCAGCAAACAGGAAACTGGTTACCTGACGAAACGCTCAGCGTATTTAAAGAATACCTTGTCGGGATTAAGGGACCTTTAACCACTCCCGTAGGCGGAGGAATTCGCTCGCTGAACGTTGCATTGCGCCAACTCTTAGATCTTTATGTATGTTTACGACCCGTAAAATACTATGAAGGCGTTCCTAGCCCCGTGAAACGACCGGAACTCGTCGATATGGTCATCTTCCGAGAAAATACAGAAGATATCTATGCAGGCATAGAATTTGCGGGTGGTACGCCTGAAGCCCAAAAAATCTTAGATTTTTTTGCCCAAAACTTCCCCAAAGAATTTGGAAAAATTCGATTCGGCACTGAAAAAGCCGCCGCCGACTGGAGAGCGGCACAAAAGTCGGTAGGTCTAACCGTCCCTGTCCCCCAGATTCTCACCGGAGTCGGTCTAAAACCCGTCAGTTATCTAGGTACTGAACGACTCGTCAGTGCGGCCATCTCTTATGCCATCGCACAAGGCCGACGCTCTGTTACCCTTGTTCATAAAGGTAACATCATGAAGTTCACGGAGGGTTCCTTCCGAGATTGGGGTTACAAAGTTGCTAAAGAGCACTTTGGAGCGCAAGAAATCGACAATGGGCCTTGGTGCCGGATACCCGAGGGCAAACCTGGTGCGGGTTTAATCATTAAGGATTCCATAGCCGACATTACCCTACAACAAGTCTTAACTCGACCCGAAGATTTCGATGTCATCGCAACTTTGAATCTCAATGGAGATTATCTTTCAGACGCTCTAGCCGCTCAAGTAGGCGGAATCGGCATAGCCCCAGGGGCCAATATTAATTATGTGACAGGTCATGCCATTTTTGAAGCGACTCACGGGACAGCGCCGAAATATGCCAACCTTGACAAGGTAAACCCCTCATCGGTGCTCTTATCGGGCGTGATGATGTTCGAGTATTTGGGGTGGAACGAAGCGGCCGCACTCGTAGAAAACGGCATTCGCGAGGCCATTGCGGATAAGGTTGTTACCTATGATTTTGCCCGTCTTATGGAAGGGGCGACTGAAACCTCCTGTAGCGGATTCGCTGATCATATCATTGCCTCACTGTCCAGAAAGTGAGACAATAAAAAGCGAGGCATGATCATGAAAAACTCCAAAGCAGGCCGCAAAACGCTTATTGCTGGTCTCATTCTCACGGTAACAGGCTTACTCTTACTGTTTTGGACCCAGCATTTTGTTCAACAATTGTTGCGCTGGTGGCCTTCCGTTTTTATGCTTTGTGGAGGTGTGTTCATTTATCACTATGGTGCACACAAAGCGCGGCCCGTTTTTCTTTTGTTAGGTCTTTTGCTCTTTTTGACGGGAACATTCATTCTTTTGCTCAACACAGTTTTGTCAAAATATTTTGAGCTCAAGCAATTATGGCCAGTGTTCATGGGCATTGTTGGGACTTCCATCATTCCTTACAGCCGAGGTTTTAAACGAAGCTTGAGAATTTCCTTTGTCATTCCTGGAATTTTTCTGATCGTCTTCATGTTTGTGTTACTGATCTTTACTCTCCCAGTTGTGCATATCACGTTTACAGATTTTGTTTTGGCTTGGTGGCCGCTTTTGTTAGTCTTGATGGGTCTTACGCTGATTGCCAGCTACTATTTTCGTGACAAGGGTCAATCTGAACAGTGAAAAAAATTCCTTTTCTCTTCCTCCTCTTCTTAGGGTTACAAATGGGTCCTGCCCTACCGCTTGTTGCCGAATCAACCCCAGCGGATTCACCAGCCACAGCTACCCCTGACGCCAATTTACCTCAAACCTGGCTGGGCATGAAACCCGAAGAAGCCTACCGCTTGTTGGGTGCCCCAGCTGAAATCTCAGCTGTAGCGGACAATACGGGTCATCTTCATGTCATTCATTATTATCCCAATTACACCTATCTTTTTTGGTACGATAACCATGTGTGGCAAGTGCGTTTAGATAAACGATACCAAGGCCAATTCTTGGGTTTAACCATGGGGATGGATCAAGCCAAGGTGACAACCTTGATGGACAAACAATGGGGTCCGGAACTTGCCACGGGCCCAGATTGGGCAGTTTGGAACTTACCCTACCAAATTTTCTCCCGGAGGCTTAAACTGGTATTTGAAGGCGGAAAGCTTGTAGATGCCTTTTTCTACCGGGGAGATTTGTAAATGAGTCGTCTTTGTCTCGTTCTTACTGGTAAGACCCTTCACGAAAATCGACAGCTGATTTCTCAGTATAGAAAATGGATCGATTTAGTCGAACTGCGAGCCGACTTGATTGATCGTAATGAATGGTCAGAGCTGAACTCCTTTTCTTTAGAATTAGATTTGGACATCATACTGACTTTGCGTAAAGCCATTGACGGTGGTCAGTGGACCGGAGACGAGCAAGAACGTGAAAGTTTTTTTCGTATGGCGCTTAACGGCCGCTGGGCGTTTTGGGATATTGAAGACAATGCCAGGCTACCACTTCTCGAAAGAGAATGGCTTAAAAAAGGTGGCCGGCTCATTGTTTCCTTTCATGATTTTCAAGGCGTTCCGAGTGATTTAGCGGAACGTTTAAGTCGCGCTCAAGGTCCGGCAACTATTGTGAAGGCTGCTGTTGCGGTTCATGGCTCGGCAGATTTTACTCGATTTTTGCATTTGGCTGACCTTCTTTCACCAGGTGACCATGTTATTCTTGCCATGGGACCTTATGGCACCGCCAGCCGTGTCTTAGCTGAAAAGCTTGGTAATCTATGGACCTATACTTCTGTGTCTGGACTTTCCCCTTCACTGGGACACTATGACCCCGTAACACTATCAACACTCTACCGCTTTAATCGGTTGACCCCACAAACCAAACTGTTGGGGATCATCGGAAACCCTGTGCATCATTCTAAGTCCCCAGCCATTCACAACGCTGGTATGGAAGCCGCAGCCTTTGATGGGGTCTATGTTCCTTTTCTGACGGATGACCTCGACGCCTTTTTCGAAATCGCCCAAAAACTCGGGATTCAAGGCTTTTCGGTAACGATTCCTTTCAAAGAAAAAATCCTGGCGTTTTTGGACCACCTTACTCCGGCCGTTCAAGCCATAGGGGCCTGCAATACCGTATGGAAAGAGTCCGACGGTTGGCATGGCGATAACACAGATGCTCAAGGATTTCTAGCCCCTCTTGAAGAGCTCTGGGGACCGAACCTTGCCGGAAAACGAGTCACCGTTATCGGCACAGGGGGAGCGGCTCGAAGCATTATTTGGGCTCTAAAAACTGCTGGGGCAGAAATTTTAGTTCTAGGAAGAAACATCGCCAAGGCAGAAGTACTTGCCACGGAACTTGGCGCGTCATGGGGCCCCCTCGCCGCAGAAAGTCTCCCCCTGATCAGTACTCATGATGATTTAATTGTTCAAACAACGAATGTCGGTATGGGGGAATTAGAAGGACAGAATCCCTTAGATTGGTATGAATTTCATGGTGCTGAAGTCGCGTATGACATCATTTATGTTCCCGAACGAACAGCGTTTCTTCAGGCTGCGGAGGCTTCGGGCTGTCGAATACTGCTAGGCAAAGACATGCTTCTGCACCAAGCTATAGCCCAGTTTTACCGCTTTACAGGAATTCGTTACCCAGAAGCGCTCCCCTTTTAATCTCTTACCCTGATGATCTTGGTTTGCTCTTAAGAGAACTTGTCACGACGCCGATACCGGAAATATGTTAAGAAGAACTGTTCCGCTTTTGTTGTTGCTGTGGATCATGACGGAACCTGTTTCAGGTTCAATTTTTTCTTACACCCCCCGCCAAGATCATCCGCCGCTGGTCGATATTTGGCTTACTGAATACCCTAGTCAAGAAACCTATCATTTGCCTCGTGAAGCCCAAAAAGTGCAAATCCATGTGGAAAGAACACTTTTCCCTGCTCATGAATTCGTTTTTCTCTGGAAAAGGGACGGGGTTCCCTGGACCACAGAAATTAAAAGAATTCCCGCTGATAGTTCACTTCAACAATATTGGGTTGAAGGAGGGCATGACTGGACCCTCGAAATTCAAACTCTCAGCGGGAAAGTTTACGCTACGGTAGTCTTACTCCGCACTCGGTCGTGAAGCTTTCTTGTCTTGCTTCTCTTTGCGCTTTTCCTCCAAAGTCTTCTGCGGTGGCTTTCGCGTCTCTTTCTTCTGCTTGGATTTCTCGCCCATGGTTGACCTCCTTAATCGGCCCCATCTCTAGAAAAACAACACGGGACAACGCCCGTTACTTTCATTTTCATAGATCACTTACGATTCATGGCCCACTTACGAGTTCATTGATGAATAACCCGTCGACCTCTTTGCAGCAAATGCCACCCCAAAAAGTAAAGCAACATTACTCCTGAGACAGCCCATAAAACCCAACTGCCCGTTAAGAGTACTACTCCGGGATAATAAAAGACCTCACTTGGGGGCTGAAACAAGGCCAATAATAGTTCACTAAGAATTTGCAACAGACTAACCGCCCCAGCAGACAAGGGAAGTAACGGGCTTAAATACCAGCCACTGGACCGAGGATTTATTTTCTTTAAGAAATATAAGAAGATCATCATGAACAAACCGGCTGCTGTTAAAGGTAATAAAGCAGACAACCAAAAGCCCGTGGTCATATACCAGTTCACGCCAGACGCTCCCCAAGAAACAAAAAGTTGACGGGCTTGAAGGGGGGATATCCAGAGATTTTCTTCTAGAAGACCATGTCCCCCTGAAATTTGACGAAGCTGAGCAATCCCCTCAGGGGAATTGGTTAAAAGACTACCGGCAGCAATAAAAAGTAAAAGAGCAATCAAGATACCCACAAAACGGGCTTTTAAAGCTAGTTTTTGGAAAAAAAGGATCATAGGCCCGAAGCCTCCCAGACCGTGGCTCCCACCAAGTCTTTTAACGCCCCCTCGACTTTGTTTCTCAACTGAAGGAAATACTCTGAATGCTCACGATGCCGACTCCAGGCTTTTTCCAACCCTAGATTACCCGCCGCACCGACATGAGTTCGATTCGCGATGGTTGCCTCAGGATTCCGTGATTTCAAGCGATCTAAGTTCAAACCCACTTCTCGGTAGGCATCTCGGAAGGTCATCCCGGCCTGGACCAACTCATAGGCCGCATCGGTGGCAAAAATATCCGGTGTAAAGCCTCGGAGCAAAGCGGCTTCATCTACCTCTAGCTCCTTGACGGTTAACCTCATCACGGCAAGACAATCTCGAGCCAAGCTCAATCCGCGAAAATATGGTTCTTTGGTCTCTTGAAAGTCACGATTGTAGCCAGAGGGAAGTGATCTTAGGACTCCCTTGACCTGGACTGCCCAAGCCGAAAGACTTGCACTTTTAGCCCTTATTAATTCTAAACCGTCTGGATTCTTTTTTTGAGGCATGATGCTCGAGCCCGAACATAAAGCGGGTGGCAAATGAAAATATCCAAACTCTGGTAAGGAAAATAAAATCAAATCTTGAGCCATCTTGCTCAAAGAGAGTCCCAAAATATCCAAGGAATCCAAGACTATGGCTTCAATTTTTCCTCTAGAGTTATTCGCTCCAAGGACATTATTTTGCACACGAGAAAAACCGAGAAGCCGTGCTGTATATTCCCGGTCAAGGGGGAGCGGAACTCCATAACTTGCAGCAGAACCCAACGGGCTCTGATCTACGAGAAGATATGCGGTTTTTAACAGCTCGAGATCGTCCAGAAGCCCTTCAGCCCACGCACTAGCCCACAACCCTACCGAGGAAGGCATTCCCGTTTGAAGATGCGTACGACCAGGCATCGGAGTCTGCTGATACTTTTTTGCGAATTCCAGCCAGTCTGCAATAAGCCCTAAGGCTTCTTCGGCAACCCTGTTTAAAGCTGACCTCGACCAGACTCTTAAGGCCGTCAATACCTGATCATTTCGTGAACGACCTGTATGAATCTTTTTGCCAATCTCACCACAAAGCTGGACTAAACGGTTTTCTATCGCGGTATGGCAGTCTTCGTCTTCGCGATTGACTGTTAAGGTTCCAGCTTTCCACTCTAGTATAATCTGACCAATTGCCGTCGAGAGGGCTTGTTCTTCTGTCTGAGTTAAGAGGCCAATAGCCGACAATTGACGGGCTTGAGCCACCGAGGCCACCGCGTCGGCAGGTAACAAATCCCGGTCGATCAGATAATCCTGACCTACTGTAAAGGACTCAATCAATTCATTTAAGGTGTAGTTTTTTTGCCATAGTTTGGCCAAGATGAACTCCGTGTTTTTTAGTTATCGATCGAAAGGGGTAAAATCAGTCGGGCCACTGTTTCCTGTTCATGGGTATAGACTCGGAAAAACTCTCCATCAAACCCGACTTTCTTTAACATGAGAACTAACACTAAAATGCCCAAACCTGCCCCTTCGGATTCGTCCAACATATCCGAAAACGCGTCTTCAAGGGTATTGTAGCTCATGGCTTTGGTGATTTTGTCACGAATGCGCTCTTCTTCAGCCGGCAATAGGGCAACGTTATTGCGGACGGCTACGGAAACCATATCTTTTCGGTACAGAAATTCTACTTTGACATACAACTCTTTTTCTTTGAGTAGCTTTAAATAGTGCGACTGATTTTGAAGCATATCGGCTTTAAAATCTTTCATCCCCAAACGATATTGTTCCTCATCGATCGGGTTCAAGGCTTTTTCTTGAAAGTAGAGCCGCTTGGTATTAGCCTTTTTCGCATTAACAACAAGCTCTTTCAAACAATACGAGATTTGCTCCAAAATAAAAGGAACACCGATTTCTTCTAAGAACACCTTAAGCAGGGCATCTATATATTGCTGAGCTTTGGGCAAAAACGTGTATGTTTTTATGGTTAAAGGCTTACCTTCTTTGAGAGCACGTATTACCTTTTTGTGACTAGTTTCATCTGTCATAGTTTTTCTCTACACAGTTCCGTACTTATTTTAGGCTAAAGGAAAGCAAAATAGCAAGCGAAGTTAAACTTTCTGCCCTCTTGGAATGCCCCCCCTGCTTTGTTATGATGGACCTATGAAACCGAATCTTTCCTTTTACCGAATTCTTCTTCCTTTAACCTTATTTTTTGGTTTTTTTTCTTCCTGCGGAATGGGAAGCTTGGGGACAGGTGTTGTTCTTTGGTCAGACTCTGAAAATCTTGCCAATGGCTCCATTGTGTGGATTTGGGACCAAAGTTCTTTGCAAAAAACTTTCACGATTCAAAAAACAGATGGAGGAAGTCGTTTTACCATCGCGAATTGGCGTATTCGTTTCTTTAATAACCCAGAAAAAGCTAAAACTTTTGCTACTCAATTTGCCCCGTGGAAAGACATCTGGGGCATTACCCAAAAAACAGGCATGGCCATTATGTCGCAACCGAATTCGACATCTCCTAAGGTGTATCGCTTAGGTTACAAAGAGGACGTAAAAATTCTTGGTCAGTTGCCACAAGCTACAACTGAAGGCGGTTTTACAGGACATTGGGATGAGGTCATGACCTCTTCTGGGTATACTGGCTGGTGTTTTGATTATTTCTTAAGTCTTTATCGGGTAACAAACAATCAGAAAGTAGTTCTCAAACAAGGTGGACCTGAGGACTTTTATCTTCGCACCGTTGAAACGAATTCTTGGTATCCCCAAGAATTTCGCTTCGAAGTCGCTCAGAACAGAATTAACTTGAATTACTTTCGGCCAGACTATGACTTTCATTTTGACGGAGATAAAACTTTTTCGCTTACCATTCCCCCACCCCTGGGTTCCACCGCCCCTGCTTCATCGTATACTTTTACCTTTAGTGATGTTCGAAAAATCGATGCAGGAACTTTTCTCTTCGTTTGTCCTCAAAACCTTATGGTACGCATACTGAACCCTGAGGTCACCAAAATTGAAGTTTCTTTCAATGACGGCACACAAGCACACCGTTACCTTTATGTTCGCTTAGATCAAGATATTGGCACCTACATCTCTCAAGAAAACGCTTCCCGGGTAGATCAACTGAATGCCATCTTGGCCTATGGGACAAAACTTACCAGCTCCATTTACGGCACCATGAACTTAGGCAGTGATGGTTCAATCACCTGGACCGGTTTCCAAGCGTTGCAACCTCCCCAGGGAATTATTTTTCCTCAAGGTTTAGCAAACACCGCCCATATCTATTTTGACTGGTTTAAAGATTCGCAATTTGCGGGAGATTGGAAAGTCTTTCGCCTTCAATTTGACCCGACCGCCCAAGTTCCCGAATTCTCCCAAGTCTTTTTGTACCGTTTTCTCAAGGGAGGACTTCAGATGATCCCGGTCTCACGCTCTGATTTAAATCCTGACAAGCAAACTGTCTTACGCGAAAGTCGTGTTGGCTTCACCATATTTATGACGTTTGAGAAGTAAATGTCTTTTGTTCAACTCAACCGAGTCTCCTTGGCTTTCGGAGATCGTGACATCCTCTTAGAAACGAACTTAACACTTCGAGCAGATAAAAAAACTGCCCTTGTGGGCATCAATGGTTCAGGAAAGTCGACTTTATTAAAAGTCCTTGCAGGAGAACTTACTCCTGATGGGGGGCAGGTTTATCACCCCGAAGGCGTTCGCATTGGTTACCTCCCCCAGTCCTGCCTTGTTTCAGGTGGTACAGTGTTCGAAGAAGCCGAACGCGCCTTTGAACACCTTCGGCAGAAAGAACTTGAAGCCCAGCGGTTAGCAGAAATGGCCGCTGAGGCAGAACCGCAACAAGCCTTTAAACTGCTTGAAAAAAGTCAGGAGATACGTGAATCCCTAGAAGTTTCTGGTTGGTACCGACGTCAGGAGCTCATTGAACAGACGTTGCGGGGGCTGGGCTTCACCTCAAAGACACTCTGCAGTCAGGTCGCTGTTTTATCGGGAGGTTGGCAAATGCGGGTGGCTTTAGCTCGTCAATTGCTGGAAGCTCCCGACCTTCTTCTCTTAGATGAACCAACGAACTATCTAGATCTTGAAGCCAAAGAATGGCTTGAGACATTCTTGAAACGCCGTGAAAAGGGGTTTTGTTTGGTGTCACACGATAGGGCCTTTCTAGATGAAGTCATTGACCAGGTTATTGAAATTTCCGGGGGTCAACTCAACAGCTTTCCAGGCAATTTTTCTAGTTTTGAACGTAAACAAGCTGAAGAAAAACTTCGACTTCAAGAGGCTTGGAAGCGTCAACAAGCAGAACTCGCCAAACAAGAAGCTTACATTCAAAGATTCCGTGCCCAAGCCACAAAAGCAGCGGGAGTTCAAAGTCGAATCAAGCAACTAGACAAAGTGGAACGCCTTGAGCTGGAAAGTGAAAAACCAACACTGCGCTTTCGTTTCCCTCCTGTTCCGCACTCTGGCCATGATGTTTTGTCGCTACGTGGGTTA
>DAIDJJ010000003.1:0-24233 GCA_027451385.1 Spirochaetales bacterium
CGACCTGATCAAGGCGGTCATCGCGCGGGGGGGTATCGTCGACGGCAAGATCGACATTGATCCGCACCGGCTGGTGGCGGCCATGTTCATGACCATAGACGCCGATCTGGGCGTCGAGGCAGAGATTGCGGATGAAGACGTGACTGATCGCCTGATCCAAAGCAACAAAAGAACGTAAGTTTTTTGAGTTGCTGAAACAAGGTTACCTCCGGCTTTTGAAAGTTTCGCTCCTGCATCCCGGGTTCGTCGTACTTTTTATCACCGTAGCTGTTGGCGGGGCTGGTCTGGTGCTTAGTCATATTCCTAGTGGTTTTTTACCTGAGTGGGATGAAGGTATAGTTGTCATAGATTTATACGGACCACAGGGTGCGTCTTTGGCCGAAATGGATCGCCTGACAAAGCCTTTAGACCAGCTTCTCCAACGAGATTCCGACGTCGAAATGACCGTGCGAAAATTAGGAACGGGTATGGGGACTCCCTACACGGTACCCAATGTGGATGAGGTTGTTGTAAAACTGAAAGCTCAGCGTTCTGATTCCACCTTCGATTTTTTGAAACGCCTCAGAGCCCACGCCGCAACCTTAATGCCGTCTGTCGAGATGGATTTTCATCAAGTCCTCGCTGATCGACTCAATGATCTTTCCGGAACCGGGAAACCCATTAATGTCAAAGTCTTTGGAAAAAATTGGTCGGAGGTTTGGGCGGCTTCTCAGCGGGTTGAAGGGGCACTCAAAAAAGTCGGCGGCCTTAATAGTTTGAAAATTGATGCGCCACCACAAGAAAAAGAGGTTAGAGTAGATGTTCGACAAGCTCGAGCAGCCCTGCTGGGACTACAAGTCAATGATGTGGCGGCTTATTCGGTAGTCGCAGGTTGGGGGGCTGTGGTGACCTCTTTTCCTAGAGGTTTAGAAAATATTCCCATACGGGTCTTATACAAACGGGACTATTCTTTAGATGAACTTCGACAGTTGCCGGTTTACACACCCGAAGGTGGCTTTCTACCTTTAGGACGTTTGGCACAGCTTCGTGAAGTATCTGCCGTTACTGAAGTCCAGCATGACAATGGATCCTTAGTTATGCATGTCACCGCTGAGCTGGGTAGCCGCCCTCTAAGTGAAGTCGTGAAGGATCTTCAACTTCAATTAAACCAGCTTCAGCTTAATGGGGCAACCTGTCAACTTTCGGGCACCTACGCCAGTCAGCAAGAGTCTTTTCAACAACTGATTGAACTCTTGGGACTGTCCGTGATCTTCATCTTAGGAATCTTACTATTTCTTTTTGAATCTTATCGAACGGCTCTTGCTGTGTTTTTGGGAACACTGGCCTCAGGTAGCACCGTCCTGTACGGTCTGGCAATAACAGGGACTCAGTTAGATGTATCTTCCTTTGCAGGCCTGATTACCGTCCTGGGATTGGTCGTGAATAATGGAATTCTCGTTGTGAAATATATTGAGCGACTTCATAAAGACCTCCCTCTTGCAGAGGCTTTGAAAGAGGCTGGTGGTCAACGTTTTCGTCCCGTGTTGATTACCAACCTTGCCGCCATCGCAGGATTTCTTCCTATGGCTCTTAAATGGGGGAGCGGTGGGGAAGTCCTGCAACCTTTTTCGGTGGCAATGGTGAGTGGTTTAACGGCTTCCATGCTCTTTTCTCTGATTGCCATGCCGGTTTTATACAAGTTGTTTCACCGTGAAGTACACTCCAGGGCTTAAATCCTACTTTCTGGTGCTCCTTGTCTTCCGAAATTTGTTTTCGCTGTAAATCGGAATTTTTTCGTCGATTTTACGACATTTTTTCGACGAAAAAATTCCTGAAACACAGCGATAAATTTCTTCAATATCGCTACACACATTCCGGGGTACTTTCTTCATACTCGCGAACCAGAGTATCCATGAGTTCTTGAACGGGGATAATTTTGTCGACACGCCACGCATTGCAACCGGCAAAGGCAAAACCGTGACCCAGTTGGCCTTTCTGGGCGTAAAAAAGTGCTAATGAAATGCAATAGGGGGCGGTTTTGAAATCACAGGTAACGATGCAGTGAAACGGACAAGAAAAAGGTTTATGTCGACCTTCTGCAACATCCTTTAAAAATGTATTGTTGATCGCTCGCCCCGGCATTCCCACAGGACTTTGGATGACGACAAGGTCCTCTTCCTTGGCATTTAGGTAGGTGGTCTTAAATGCCGCCGAGGCATCACATTCATCGGTGGCGACAAAACGAGTGGCCATCTGTACGCCTGCAGCTCCATGTTCGATAAGACGCCTGATGTCGGCCCCAGTGTAAATGCCACCTCCGGCAATCACGGGAATAGGTCTACCGGCTAAGTCTTCGAAAGGTTTGAGAGCGTGAACGATTTCTGTTACTAAGGTTTCCAGTTCATATTTCGGGTCGTTGATCTGGCTGGATTGAAAACCAAGATGCCCGCCGGCCTTTGGACCTTCAACGACAATGGCATCAGGAAAGTAACTGTATTTGTCGACCCAACGTTTGGTTAGGAGTGTGGCCGCCCGTGCCGATGAAACAATCGGCACTAGTTTGGTCACTGACCCGTTCAAATATTCCGGGAGGTTAACGGGAAGCCCTGCCCCCGAAAAAATGATATCGATTTTCTCTTCAATCGCTGTCCGAACCATATCCGCAAAATTGCTAAGGGCAACCATGATATTGACGCCCAGAATTCCTTTTGTCTTTGCACGAGCTTCTCGGATCGTTTTTTTGAGAGCACGCACACTCGCACCCCAGAAGTCAGTCAACCCGTCGGGTTCAAACATCCCAATACCGGCGGCCGCGATGACCCCTATTCCTCCCGCGTTGGCCGTTGCCGAGGCCAGGCCGGATAACGAAACGCCGACCCCCATCCCGCCCTGAACGATTGGGATTCGCGCGCTCAAATTGCCGATGACTAGTTGTTTCAGATCGATACCCATTTTTCCTCCACATACCGCGATGTATTCATGAGGAGAACTCTTGGGAAAAAAGAACGTCAGATCATCAGCGCTTTTTGCGTTGAAAATGCTAAGGGCCTCTTTTCAAACCGAGAGGCACCCACGCCGCAGACTGCTAAACGTCTCTATCAGTCGAACTATATGCGTGGAGCCTAAACCTAAGCGATCTGGATGTCAAAGGGGCAACGTGGATTTGTTCTTGTAAAGTACGCGCTATTGACGTGCTTTGAGAGCTTGCTCGACGATGGTTTGCTTTTCGATAAAAGTTAACCCCGACCCATATTGCGGAAAAGTTTGCAAAAGCCAGGTTTGGAACATCCGGTCAGCTCCAGTGAACAAAGCCACGGCGGTTAAGAGCATTAAGACACCAAAGACTCTTTGAATTTTGGAGGTGTTCTTTGTTAAAGCGGGAAAACGGTTGAGCAGACCTCTTCCTCCTAGAACCAAAAGTAGAAGCGGCAAAGCCGTACCGCTGGAATATGCTAACGTGATCAAGACGGCTCCCAGATCGACCGTTTGACTAAGGGCTAAAGTGATGACGCTGGCCATAATGGGGCCCACACAAGGTGTCCAAACCAAACCGAGGCTCATACCTAAAAGCACACCGCTCCAAAACCCCCCTGCCTTTTTGGGTTTAGACGTTTGTACGGTCAGCCTGGTCGCCGCCAGCATAAAGACATTTTTTAACTGGGGAATGACCATGACAAGACCAAATACAAAAATGAGGGCAACGGCCACCCAGCGCAGGACGTCAGCACTGATGTGTAAAGCTTGAACCAATGCCGAAAGGGTAAGGGTAAACACGGTAAAGCTCACGATAAACCCGACCACAATACCCCAGGGACGAAGTTTGCCAGACCCTACGGAACCAGAAAGAATGACGGGGAGGATCGGCAAGACACAGGGCGAAAGAATGGTCACCACACCAGCCAGAAATGCAAAAATGATCAGAATCAGCATAAACTCTCCTCACGTTGGGGTTTTACAGGGGGAGGGGGGGCTTGCCACCCCCTCCGACATCTTTCAGGGGCCGAGAAGCCGGCTTAAGACGAAATTCCGACAGCTTAAGACGAAATGCCGGCGGCTTTGAGAATCGAAGCGACAGTTTCAGTTCCCGCCCAGATTTTTACTTTTTCACCTGCCGGGTTAATCATGACGAACGTATGCTGCATCGTGATGCCATATTTTTCTTTTAACGCGTTGGCCTTGTCATAATCTACAAAAACGAGATGAACATTAGCGGGTATGCTTTTAAAGTTGGCTTGAATGTCCTTGTAGGTGGCTTGGCAATGAGGACACCAGGTGGCGGCAAAAAAATAGATGGTGGGGCCTGTGGCCGCAAGAGCTTGGGCATCGGCTTCGGTCGTAAAACGGACCACGCTGGGTCCTAGACCAGAAACATTGTATTGGGAAGGATCCGAAGGGTCCACCAGAGAGTTATCCGCTTTAAGACCCATGGGTCCCGTGTAAGTTTGGGTGGCCGGGGTCGCCGAGGTTTCGGCTTGTCCATTGGCAAAGACAGCCGACGTGCCCCAGAGCAATAAAATTACGAAAAGACTAGAGAACTTTTTCATCTCTTTCCTCCTAAAACTTGTGGGGGGTAACCCCCTTTGCCTTCTAGACGCCCTGAGTCAGCTTTTTCTTACGGTTTTTTCTTACTGAAAACATCATCAAAGAATTGAAGTCCTTTCGGATAACCTTTACCTTTTGAGACAGAGGTCTTAGATGCCACTTTTTACGGGTTTTAGTTCTGAAACCTTTTCCTTTTTGGCGGGGTTGGGCTACCACAATGAACGGTCTTGGTTTGAGGAACACAAAAGTGAATACGAACGGTTCGTGGTGAATCCAGCTCTGGCTTTGATCGCCGAAATGGACTCAGTGGTCAAAGCGATCAGCCCGCATTACCGGGGGGTGCCCAAAAAAATGGGCGGTTCCTTGATGAGGATCTATCGGGACACGCGCTTTTCTCGCGATAAAACCCCGTATAAAACCAATATTGGGATTCAGTTTCGACACGAAAGTGCCAAGGACGTTCACGCTCCTGGCTGGTATGTGCATCTGGATCTTTCCAGTTGCTTTATGGGAGCAGGGACGTGGCATCCCGAACCGGACGATTTGAACCGTCTTCGGCAGGCCATTGCTGAAAAGCCTGAAAGCTATTCTCGGGCTCTGGAGGAGACCAAGGAGAGTGGGATGACGCTCGGGGGGGAGTCGCTCGTGAAAATGCCCCGGGGCTATGATCCTGCTCATCCCTTAGCGGCTGAGATCCGCCGAAAAGATTTTATCTTGACCACAGATCTTGACCCGGCCTTGTACATGAGCCATGACCTTATCGAAGTTCTTGAAGTCAAATTCCGGGCCACAGCTCCTTTTATGGCGTGGATGTGTCGGGCTCTGGGGGCACCGTTCTGATGACCGAACGCGATAATTCTCGGTGGGTATTAGACCTTAAGGAAAAAGGAAAAAAGCGCACCGAAGCCCTTCGGGATTTGCGGGCCGAACTGCTTCGGGGCTTACCGGCGGCCTTAGCGAGTTGGGTTCGGCAGGACAGCCGAGAGTTCTTAAGTTTATGCGAAGATTTTGTTCAAGAAGCGCTTCTCCTCATCCTGCAGAACCTTGAAGCTTTTCAGGGGCTATCGAGGTTTACGACTTGGGCTCACAAAATCTGTATTCGGGTAGCTTTGTCAGAACTTCGCAAGGCCCGTTGGAAAGATTTCTCACTCGACAATTCTTCTGAGATTTTTGAAAGCGAAGGGGAAGATCTGGAGCAAAAAATGATGCTGTCTTGGTTAAAAAAGATGATTCAAGAAGAGCTCTCTCCGCTCCAGCAACGGGCTCTCACGGCGGCCTTTCAAGGGGTTTCGGGCGATGTTGTGGCACAAAAGCTAGGAATCTCTCGAGGTGCCCTTTACAAATTGCTCTATGATGCTCGTTGCAAATTAAAAAAGCTGTTCGACCAGACTTCGGTGGGGAGGAATGCACCATGAAAACTCCAGGGAAATGGGCCCTATTTCAATTTCTCTCTCGGTGGTTCCCCCCTAAAAAATCCTCCGAGCGGCTTCTTCTTTCCCCGCCACGCTTCAAAGTTGCGGTCCCGGGTCTCAATGTCACAGCTCTCAAGCAAATGATAGAACAAACGGAAACGGATGAACTGGATTGTGACCAAGTGTTTGTGCTTTTAGATCAGTATGCCGAACTTGTGGCTCAGAATAAGGACCCTGCCGTTTTGCTCCCCCAAGTATATCGCCATTTGAAACGGTGTCCGGATTGCCAGGAAGAGCTGACGGCTTTGCTGTTGGCCATTCAAACGGTAACCAAAACGTAATTTTTGTGAACAACTTCATCAAGACTTCAGTTTCTAGTCGTAATCTGGAAAACACAGGAGTTTTGAGATGCTAAATTACAAGAATTCGGGGGACTGGAAGAGTAAAGTCCCCCAAGTCACGGCCTTCTTTTGGATCATCAAGGTTTTGAGTACCACAGTCGGCGAGACAGCCGCAGACTATTTGAATCAGTCTTTGGGGCTGGGTCTTCAGGGGGCGACCTTGGTCATGGGGGTGTTATTTGTTATCGCCTTGGCTTTTCAGTTAACGGCGACACGCTACATCCCTTGGCGTTATTGGTTGACCGTAGCTTTGATTAGCATTGTGGGAACCCTTATCACAGATAATTTGTCAGACCGGCTCCATGTTCCGCTGGCCTTATCTACCAGTGTTTTTTCGGTGGTGTTGATCGTGGTATTTGTGATTTGGTACCTGAACGAACGAACCCTATCGATCCATTCGATCCTTACCCCTCGTCGAGAACTCTTTTACTGGTTGGCCATCTTGTTTACTTTTTCGCTGGGGACCGCCGGGGGCGATTTTATGGGCGAAGCCCTCAACCTGGGGTACCCCCTCGCCTTGTCGATCTTTGCCCTGGCCATAGTTCTGATTGCGGCCTTGTATCGTTTAAAAGTTCTGGGGTCAGTTTTGTCATTTTGGTTGGCGTACATTCTCACGCGTCCTCTGGGAGCTTCGCTTGGTGATTTGATGACACAACCTGAGGGCGGGTTTGGTTGGAGCAAGGGTCTGGTGAACTTGGTCTTTTTTGTCGTGATTATTGCCCTTGTGATCTATCTGAGCCTCAGTAAGGTCGATAGCGAAAAAGAGCAATAATCATAAAGGTACGACGCTAAGCCAAGACCTGTTTGGCGGACAAACTTCGCAAAAGCTTTCCCGCTTCGCGAAAACCTAAAAGAACCTTTCGCTTTTCATCCCAAATGTGTAAAGTCAGCGAGCTAAGACTTGTCAAAAACGTTAAAGGGTTAGGTAATTGCAATTCGGGAGTCGCCCGGTAGCAGCGTTCAAGATTGTAGTTGGGAATATGTGGCCGTAAGTGATGAATATGATGAAAGCCTATATTGCCTGAAAACCACTGAAGCCACTTAGGAAGTTTGTAATGGGAACTTCCTAACATGGCGGCATTATGAAAACTCCAGTCCTCATTGTGTTCCCAGTAACCAGGATCAAATTGGTGTTGAACATAGAATAGCCATACACCTACGATGGAAGAAACATAAAACATCGGAAGTTCAATGGTCAAAACAAGATTCCAGCCTCCAAAAATGCCGAGTGAAGCTACCATTAGGAGAACCCCTAAGTTGGTAATGAGCATGTTTTTCCGAATTTTTTTGTCGACTCGGCGGCTAGGGAAGCGTTGAAGTACATAAAAGAGAAGGGGCGGAACAATCAAGAACAAAAAGATTGGGTTACGATAAATCTTGTACCAGAAGCGTTTACTGGGTTTAGCTTGTTTGTATTCTTCTAGCGTCAAAGTCCAGATGTCTCCCACACCTCGCTTGTCCAGGTTGGAGGTTGTCGCATGGTGAATTCCATGGGCTTTTTGCCAATCCAAAAAAGGAGTAAAGGTCAGGATACCCAAAAGAGTTCCCACCACACGATTCGCTGAACGGCTAGCAAAAAAAGATCCATGAGTGCAATCATGGAAAAATATGAAAAGACGGATCATTAAGAAGCCTGAAGGGATAATCAGGAGCGCAGTTATGAAATAAGGTTGACCTGTTTTAGTCAACCAAATCATGGCAACCCACAACATTGCTAAAGGAATAACCGTGTTGAGGATTTGCCATAAAGCACGTGCTAAAGAAGGTTTCTCATACTTTTTTGTTTCACGGAACCACGCAGGGACGTGGGAGTTTTTTTCTTGTACCATATAAAGAGTATATCACATGTGATCGAGAAACGTTGGAAACCTGGCGTCGAAAGATCGAGGAACCTCAATCTTCCGCCTTTTGAGACCTCTTTTCGGCAATACGTCGCTCATTTTGATCCAGGATATACTTACGTAGGCGCAAGTTTTTGGGGGTAACTTCTAAAAGTTCGTCGTCACGTAAGAAGTTCAAACAGGCTTCCAGGGTCATTGGCTGAACAGGCGTTAAGATAATATTGTCGTCTTTACCGGCGGCGCGCATATTAGAAAGCTTTTTCTCTTTGGTGATGTTGACGTCGAGGTCTATCTCGCGGTTGTGTTCACCAACGATCATCCCTTCGTAGACGCTATTACCGGGGACGACAAAGATCCTCCCGCGCGGTTCCAGGTGGAAAATCCCATACGCTACGGCTTCGCCTTGACGGTCTGCGACGAGTGATCCGTTGGAGCGGGAAGGAATTTCTCCTCGGTAGTCTTCGTAACCGGCCAGGTAACTGTTCATGAGTCCGGTTCCTTTCGTATCGGTCAAAAACTCGTCGCGGTAACCAATGAGGGAGCGGCTGGGGGCTGAAAACTCGAGTCTGACGCGACCGGAACCATGGTTGACCATGTTGGTCATGCGGCATTTGCGTTTCGAGAGTTTTTCGGTGACAATTCCCGTATAGGTCTCTTCGCAGTCAATAAATAGGTGTTCGATGGGCTCTTTCTTTTTGCCGTCTATGGTTTTGAGAATAACCCGTGGACGCCCGACACCGAATTCGTAGCCCTCACGGCGCATTGTCTCAATAATGATGGCCATTTGGAACTCTCCCCGGCCTTTGACGGTAAAGCTTTCTTTGTCAGGACTTTCTTCAACCCGGATGGCCACGTTCCGCAAGGCTTCTCGTTCTAGACGTTCTTTAATTTTTCCCGGTTGGACGAACTTGCCTTCTTGCCCGGCAAAGGGGCTGGAATTGCGGTAAAAGTTCATGGCCACGGTGGGTTCGTCGACGGTGAGTCGTTTCAAAGCGGCCGGGTTGTCGCGGGTGGCGATGGTATCGCCAATTTTGACGTCGGTAACGCCCGATAAGATAATGATGTCACCGGGTTCTGCTGTATCCGAATCGGCCAGATTGACGCCGCTGTAGACCTGAAGTTTTGTGATCTTGAGGGACGTGGGACTCCCCGATTCCCCGACACAAACCAGGGCATCACCGCTTTTAGCCCGTCCATGGTGAACTTTACCAACGGCTAAACGGCCCAGGTAATCGGAATAATCGAGGTCGCTGACCAACATTTGAAAGGGAGCGTCAGCGTCGTAGGTAGGGCCCGGAAGGTGGTCGACGATGGCATCAAAAAGGGGTTTAAGATCGGTGCCTTTTTCTTCGAGGCTTTTTTGAGCGATACCTTGCCGGCCGATCGCATAAAATATGGGGAATTCCAGTTGGGCTTCATCGGCGTCGAGGTCAATGAATAGGTCATATACCTCGTTGAGGACGGCTTGTGGACGAGCATCCCCACGGTCAATCTTGTTGACGACGACGATGATCGGGAGCCGGGCTTCTAAGGCTTTTTTGAGCACAAAGCGGGTTTGGGGGAGGGGACCTTCGCTGGCATCTACCAATAAAATCGCACCGTCCACCATCGAAAGGGCCCGTTCCACTTCGCCGCCGAAGTCAGAGTGGCCAGGTGTGTCGATGATGTTGATTTTGACATTTCGCCAACGAACAGCACAGTTCTTAGCGGCAATCGTGATGCCTCGTTCTTTTTCGAGGTCCATGCGGTCCATGAGGCGTTCAGCGACGTCTTGGTTTTCGCGAAAGGTGCCGCTCTGACGAAAGAGCTGGTCGACGAGAGTGGTTTTGCCGTGGTCGACGTGGGCGATGATGGCGATGTTGCGAATCGCCGGGTTGACGGTTGGATTTTTCATGTAGGCCTCTTTTGTAGCACACAAAGGGATCTGCTGTCAGTAGGAGACCCCCTCTGTCTATTTTGAGGTCAATTCGGTTCCGTCAATAGGTTCCTTTGATAACAAAAAAGGAACCACGGATTTCTCCAGCCAATTTTGACTTCTGGCGGGCAAACTTAAATTTGGTTTCTAGCTCGGCGGGAACTGCCATGCCTTGCGAGAGTTTAAACCCGACAGCCCTCTTTTTGGGGTCGACCGCGTCGTACATAACGTTGATGGCTAAGCCGCTTTCATAAAAGACGTAAGTGAATTTAAGTTCGCCCGCCTGGACTATGGCGGTTTGTAAAGGGCGGGAACCAATGACGAGTCCACGTTCCTTTTGGAGAACTTCCTGGACAAAGGCGACGGTCGAGGCACTGTCCGCAGCGTCTTCCACGACGTATTGAAGACCATATTTGTTTTGGAAATAGCGGGCTTCGTTGGCCCGAAGACCTGCTAAGGCCTCGGCGACCGGGGAACTTTCTAGCCCTATCGTCGACACGTTTTTAAAATCTACGAGGTATGACATCTTGCTCTCCTTGCCCCTGGGGTAAGTTTACTATACACAACGTATCAAGAAAAAGCTCAAAAGTTGGTCGAGGGGGTCCAAAAGGCTCATCGAGAGCTTCTTGGTTGACAGGTGGGGAAGGTTGACAGAGCAGATGGAATTGTTTACTATGTGATTAATGGTTCACTTGCAGATTCCTAACCCCCAGCAGATTAACCAACAGGCGGAAATCTTTCAGGCCTTGTCGAGTCCGGCCCGTCTTGTTGTTCTGCAAGCTTTGAGAAGCGGAGAACATTCTGTCAATGAACTCGTGGACATCCTGGCCGACTTACAGTGTGCCTGTTCTGCTGAGAGAACCAATATTTCCAAGCACCTCAGTGTCTTGAGGCAACTGGGGTTGGTTGAGGTTCGCGAAGAGGGACAACGTCGACTCTACCGATTAGGGCGTTCTCCTTTGGTGGAAAGACTGCTGGAAGATGAACTTTGGGGTTTTGGATTGGAACCACGCTTGAGGTAAGGGTTTGAGCTTTAACTTTTTTTTGTTTTATATGTGAGTTTAATATCACGGTGAAAAATCTTTCACGTGAAAAGGAGTATCGTTATGTTGATGGAAATCTTCGGAAGCGGCTGTGCGAATTGTGCCAAGTTAGAGGCTCACGCGAAAGAGGCCGCCGTACGGCTTGGTGTCGAAGCCACGGTCAAAAAGGTCACTGACTTTGGTGAAATCGCCGCCCGCGGCATTATGAGTACTCCCGGTTTTGCCGTAGACGGCCAGCTCCTTTCCACGGGTCGAGTGTTGAGCGTCGAGCAGATCTTGCGCCTTCTTCAGGAGAAATAACGTGGACAGCTCTACACCTTGGGGGGCAGCCCTAAGCTTTTTTGTCGGGGATATTGTTAAGATTTTCCTCTTGTTGGTTGTGATCATCTTTGCCGTGTCAGTCCTTCGGACCTTTTTTCCCCCCGAAGCGGTTCGGGATCGCCTTGCCAAATTGCCACGCTGGTTGGCTCACCTTTTAGCCTCGTTGCTGGGTGTGATCACGCCCTTTTGCTCCTGTAGCGCCGTACCTTTGTTTCTTGGTTTTGTCGAAGCCGGTATCCCTTTGGGCGTTACCTTTAGCTTTTTGGTGGCTTCACCCATGATCAATGAAGTCGCGCTTGTGATGTTATTGGGGTTATTCGGTTGGCAAATTGCCTTACTGTACATCGGCTTTGGGCTTGTGATTGCTCTCATCTCGGGGATGATCCTTGGTAAGCTCAAAGTTGAACCTTTGTTACAGGACTTTGTGCTGAAAAACCTCAAAAAAGCTCCCCCTTTGGTGCGCATGCGCCAAACTTGGGGGGACCGCGTGTCCTTTGCTTGGGGCTATACCCTCGACATCCTACGTAAGGTTTCACTTTGGGTAGTGTTGGGTGTCGGGTTAGGGGCCTGGATTCACGGCTATGTGCCGACAGACTTTTTGGCGCACTGGGCAGGAAGAAGCAATCCGATCGCAGTTCCTGTGGCTGTCCTTTTAGGTATCCCCTTGTATTCGAATGCGGCGGGAGTGTTGCCCCTCATCGCGGCATTGACCGAGAAGGGGGTCGCCCTGGGAACGGCCCTGGCCTTTATGATGGCAGTAACCGCCTTGAGCTTTCCTGAGTTTATGATTTTGCGAAAGGTCATGAAGGTAAAACTCTTGGTGATTTTTGCCGGGGTGGTCGGTGGCGGAATCATCTTGGTGGGTTACCTGTTCAACGCACTCTTGCGATAGTCATTGACAGATGGGGGGGAACCTTTCATGCTAACTGGAAGAGCCTTTGTATTTTAGTAAGGAGTACCTATGCTGAAGTTCCAGGTTTCGTGGTTAGCCCTTGTCGTCGTTGCCTTGGTAAACTTTTTTTTAAGCTGGTTTTTTTATTCCCCAGCTGTCCCTTGGTTCAAAACTTGGCTGGTCGGTATCGGAAGTGATCCGAATAAGACCGGACCCACGGATGAAGAAAAGAAAGCCATGCCCCGCTTAATGGGGGGAGCCCTGGTTGCCACTTTTGTCTTTTCGTACGGACTCCAAGTGCTGGTTTATTCGCTAGGAGCCACAACTTTTTGGTCGGGGGCTCTGGTGGGGTTGGTTTGTTGGGCCGCCTTTTCGGTCACCCATAGCCTCAATTCCCAATTTGAAGGCCGAAAGCCTATCGTATTAGTTCTTAACAACGTTTTATACCTTATTACCTATGCCGGTTTTGGCGGGTTAATTGCGGTCTTTGGTTAATCATGACAGAACGGCAGTATTTATCCTTTTTGCTCCTTTTGTCGGCGTTGCTGTTTTCTTGTTCAGCCAAACCGGCTTCTCCTGCTCTTTCAACGCCGTTTAAAGGTCAAGCAAAAATTTATGACCAGTATGCCCCTGGAGATGCTTTTTCTCTTCGGGTCACGGGTGCCCCTGAAGCTCCGGCAGGTTTTGTCTATGAGGGGTGGCTAGTAGGGCCTCAGGGCCCCTTAAATTTGGGCCTTTTAGCACAGACAACGGAGGAAACAAAGCCCGGGGAACTGAGTTTTCATTGGACATCTCCGAAAGGCAGTAACCTTGTCCAGGAGTACACCGAGTTTGAAGCCACTTGGGAGCCTCAAGGGGGAAGTTCAGCTCCAACCGGACGCGTCGTTTTTTCTGGGAAAATTTCTTCTCTTGGTGCTGAACTTTTTCGACAGAAGGATCAAGCACCACAACCACCAGCCTTGGGTCTTCAAAGTCAAGTCGCTTTGGCGGTGGAACACGCCGGGATGGCCAAAGCTGCCGCGCAACTACAAGACTGGAGTGGGATGAAAGCTCACCTGGAGCATGTGATCAACATCCTGGAAGGTCGAAAAGGGGCTTTATACGGTGACTATTTGGGAACAGGTGTCCCTCAGAACCCTGGGGATGGCTGGGGGGCCCGAACCTACGCCCAACAAACCTTTGACCTTTTAAAGTCTTCGGAAAGCCGTGATTCAGCAACCATGGTTTATCAAACTTTTCAGACTGAGACCGGAGCTGTTGAGAAAACGTGTTTAGCCATGTTGAAACATTTTGAGGCCTCCCGGGCCCCAGGTCTGGTGACTCAGTTAAGCCAGCAAGTGAAGTCCCTTGAGCAGGGTCCCACGCAGAAGTTGTACCAACTGGCTCTTCAAACCTTAACCATACCTTTGGAACTGACGAGGTGAAGGCGTTTCGAAAGAGTCTACGAAGCCGAATTGCGCTTCTCTTTTTAACGCTAAGTCTATTGCCTTTGCTGTTGTTGGCCGTTTTGGCGGGAACGGTATTGATCAATCAGCTCAACTCTTTTTCAGAGCGTCTTGAAAGAACGGATCTTGTCTTGCACCGAGATGTCGTTGGTCGAAACTTACGCATTGGTGCCTATGATACCGCGTCGGAAGTGGACAGTTACTTAGCCCAATGGCAGAGTGATTTAAGAAATTGGAGTGAAGAAGACGTTATTGCCGAAGCCGCCGCCGCCGAAGATCGTGTGGCCCTAGCCAAGGGTTGGAACTCCCTTTCTGAAAGTCAGTTAAGAAAAGAACTGGGGCCAAAGTTTAGCATTCCTATTTCAGGCCCCTTATTTCGTCAAGCTTCTTCGTATCTCTTTCGCCAAGCCGAACGAATACACTCGGATGTAGTCGAAATTTTGGTAACCGGTCTGAATGGAAAAAATGCGCTATTGACTCGGCCCACGGAATTCCTCAGTCATCAATCGCAAGATTGGTGGCTTACCACAAAACTCCATCACAACTTGGGGGTACAACCGGTTTTTGTTGAACCAAACAGTGGGTTGCCTGTCCTTGGCCTTTCGCTACCAGTCGTCAATACCACAAGTGGAAGTACGGTGGGGATTATCCGTGCTCAATTTAATTTGACCCCGCTGTTGCAGGCCTTGGCACAAAAAGCCGACTCGCTCAAGGCTACTCTCCTGGTCCTGGACGAAAACGGACAAATCCTTTTTCACTACTCAGACGGTAAGGTTCAAATCCTCCCAGGAAAAGTACCTTCTTGGCCCCACACCGATTCTATCGAATATCGCTCTGTTCATACGATGTCAGGTTTTGCAGGAGCTGGCTTTGCTCAACAAGGTAAACTTTTAACTGGTTATGCTCGGACAGCTTTGCTGGGCTGGGGAATTCTGGTTTCACAACCTGAACAACAGGCCATGCAAGCTTTAAGCGGACTCATGAAAACAGCAAAAGATTTTCGCAGTCTACCCTGGTACTTGGTTTTATTGACTGGCCTGATTTTGATTGGTGTTGTATTGCTCGCCAGTTTCGCCGCGATCGTACTTGCCCGAGGCATAACCCAACCTTTAGTTGAGCTCAGCCGAGAAGCACAAAAAGTTCAGGCGGGGGATTTATCTGCCAAGGTCATGATTCAGTCACAGGACGAAGTCGGCTTGTTAGGGCAAGCGTTCAATACTATGACGGCAGGTCTACGAGAACGGGAACACGAACGGGATGTCTTTGGTCGTGTTGTCTCCCCCGCAGTCCGCGAGAAATTGCTGACAGGTCAACTGGCCCTGGGGGGCGAAACAAGGCAGGTTACCGTTTTATTCTCGGATATTCGAAATTTCTCGACCATGGTCGAAGCCCTATCGCCACAAGAGGCGGTCAGTTTCTTAAACGAATACCTGACCCAAATGACCGAAGCTATTCGACCTTGGGGAGGGTTTATCAACAATTTTATCGGTGATGCCATCGTTGTGATCTTTGGTGCCCCTTTGGATCAACCCGAACACGCGAAGAATGCTGTCGCAGGCGCTATCGCGATGAAGAAGCGTCTCGTTTTACTCAATCAGAAACGGATCTCGCAAGGTCTTCAGGAAATTCAAAGCGGTATTGGCATCGCTACAGGCGAAGTGGTTGCCGGCCAAATTGGTTCGCTAGAACGAATTCAGTACACCGTTATTGGAGATGCTGTGAATGTGGCGGCACGTTTGGAAACCCTCACTAAGGAGGTCCCTGGTAACCCCATTCTCATGAACCAAAGAACGGCTCAGGGCGCTCAAAGCTTAGGGGTTCCCCTCCAACTCCTGGGACCACGGTTAGTGAAAGGCCGTAAAGAAGCAGTTGAGGTTTGGGCGGTCGCAGAAGTTGACTAGACACGAAGAGGAATTAGGCTCCGGCAATCGTGAGGATCAAATCGGTACTTAATCCTAGTAAGAAACCGATGAACAAGCCCCAGACGGTAGCAAGCCGTGAATACTTTCGTGCTGAACCCAAAAGTTCCATGACGACGTAAAGGATTGCCCCAGCTGCAAACGCCAAACTGAAAACAAATAAAAGTGTCGAATGAAACCCGATTCCTAAAACTGTGCCTAAGAAGGTTGGTCCCCCACCCAATAAACCTAGCAAGCCTAAGTAGCGCCAAGAGACAGGTTTCCCGCTGAGGGGACCTGCGATTCCGAAGCCTTCTGTCATATTGTGAAGCCCAAACCCCACGATCAGAAGTGCCGCCAGATGGAGTGACCCCGCGGCAGCCGATTGGCCAATAGCTAGACCTTCGGATAAGTTGTGCGCTCCGATCCCAATGGCAATAATCAAAGACAAGGTTTCAGGTGCAACTTCATGAGTTTCACCTTGGTTCGAGGAGTTTTTGGTCAATTTTTTTGTCAGTGTTACGATGCCGATTAAGCCCAGAAAAAGACCGATCAGCATAACCGCGAGGCTTTCGAGGCCCGTTCCGAAGGCGGAGCTCGGAGGTGCAGGACTCAAGGCCTCTCCGATGGGTTCCACCATTTTTGCCGTGACATCGACTAGGAGGTACAAAAGCACCCCAGTCGCCAACATGGCCAAAAACCCTTTAACCCACGGGGCAACCTTTTTGAGGCGAGCAAAGGGCAGTCCTAAAAAGATAGTGAAGCCGGCAATGGCGCCGAGCAGTAGAATAAGGGGAAACGACAACGAGAGCCTCCTGTGTTGCTATCATGACTAGCAATATCAGGATTGTCAACAAGTTCATGTGCATTAACATTTATCTGAGGCTTGTTTTTAAGTGCTTCCTCGACGAAGTAAAATGGGCTCGAAAAGGCGAGATAAGCCTGAAGATTCAAAGTTTGACAAGAGTGAAAAGCAAAACTGAACGGCTTGTCGCCCCATATCTTCAAGCGGTTGTGCCACAGTCGTGAGCCCAGGGCTTACCAAGGAAGAGACGTCCAGTCCGTCATAACCGACTAATTTCAAGTCTTGAGGAACCTGGATACCTTTTTCGCGGAAACCGGCCAAGAGGCCGATAGCCACCAAGTCTCCTGCCGCGCAAAAAATCCCGTCAACTTCGCGGGGTATTCGTGCCGCCAAGGATTTTCCCGAAGAAAAATCGAGCAATTCGATTTCGAAGGTGTGGGGCACCACTCCTGAATCGAGGCAAAGTTTCTGAAAAACACCCCAGCGTTCAGGGTCGCAATGCGGCTGTCCGTTCTGAAAACTTGAGGTCACAATCCCAGGGTTGTAGCACCCAGCCTCCAGGAGGGCATGTGTCGCCAATTGAGCGCCGAGCTTTCCATCGCAATGGACCCAAGAGGCCCCTTCGACGTTCTCGGCAAAAAGGACAAAAGGCTTTTGACTTTGCTGATAGGCCAAGATCACCGAAGGGGAAGGGGGCTCGGCTAGGCAAATGACGGCATCAGCGGCATTACTCCGCAAAATTCGCCGGTGAATTTCTTCCGAGCGGGCCTCTCGTCCCCCCGTGCTGTATTGTACCAAGGCAAACTCAGGGTGGTTGTGGCGCATGGCAGACTCGATTCCCCTCAAAAGCTCAGCTTCGTAGGCCGAAGAAAACGAGTCCGAGACAAGAGCTAAAGTCCCGGTTCGGTAGCGGACCAAGCCCCGTGCCGTTTCGTTGGGGACATACCCCAAGCTCCTGGCGGCCTCAAGGACTTTACCTCGTGTGTTCGGGGTGATTCTCGAGTCGTTTTTGAGTGCTAATGAAACGGTGGTATGCGATACTCCCGCCAGACGGGCGACATCGTGGAGCGTGGGGTCAAAACGGGCCCCTGTCACCAGTGAGACGTCCTTGTTCCTTGTGCAAACTCAAAAATATCCTGAATAGCCTTTTGGTCAAGCTTCACGAATTGACCTAGGGTTTTCTGGCCTGAGTCCGTAGCTTTGGCGGCCATCACGGCAAAATTGTCAGGGCCTATTCCGACATCTTGGAGTCGCGTGGGTAACCCTGCTCTCTGGTAAAACGCTTCTAACCGGCGAATCCCTTCGAGGGCGGTGAGCTCTGGTGTTGAGAAATTGGCTTCTACCTCCCACACACGATGAGCCCACTGAGCAAAGCGATTGAGGTCATGGCGGTACACATACTTCATCCAAGCGGGAAAAACGATGGCGAGTCCCGCCCCGTGGGGGATGTCGTACAAGGCCGAAAGCTCGTGCTCGATATCGTGAGAAGCCCAGTCACCGACGCGTCCCATTCCAAACAGATCATTGTGGGCCAACGTACCCGTCCACATGAGTTCAGCCCTCGCCTCGACGTCTTGGGGAGCCGACAAGACGCGGGGTAGGTTATGAATGACAGACCGCATGGTGGCCTCTAAGAGCCGATCCGAAAAATCAACCTGGGGTGTGTTGGTAAAATACCGCTCCATCAAGTGGGCCATGATATCGGCGGCACCAATGGCGGTATCCTTCACGGACAGAGTGGTCGTGAGTTCCGGATTCAGTAGGCTAAAGACCGGACGAAGGTGCTCGTCGCAGGTCAGGCCTTTTTTCAAAAGTCCTTCTTCTTTGGTGATGACACTTGAGCCCGAGGACTCTGAGCCCGCCGCAGGAATAGTCAGCACACAACCAACAGGGAGTGCGGCCGCTGGTGTGGCCTTTCCCAGGTAGAAATCCCAAACATCCCCCGCGTAGGGCACACCTGCGGCGATGGCTTTTGCCGAGTCGATGACACTGCCGCCTCCAACCGCCAAAATTCCTGTCAATTGGTGCTCACGGCAAAGACGAATGCCTTCTTGAACTAACGAAAGTCTGGGATTGGGCTGGACACCCCCCAACTCAATCCAGGTCACTCCCGAGGCGGTTAAGGAGGCTTTGACCCGGTCTAACAAGCCACTACGTTGGGCACTACCGCGGCCCCAGTGCAGTAAAATCTGTTTTGAGGTAAGGGCTGTCAAAGTCCCCACTTGAGTTTCAACACCTTTGCCGAAAATGATTTTCGTTGCATTGTGAAAGACGAACGAATCCATGAGAACTCCTCTGATTAAGGTTATTTTAACGTTAAAATAACGGTAATACCTGGAAGTTAAGGTGTCAAGTTGAACCAGCTTGTTCAGAGGGGGCCAGGTCAAAGAGGGGGAAATGGATGATCACAGATGTCCCTTGTCCTGGCCTGGTCAGTAAGCTCACTCGACCTTTGTTTTGCCGAACCAAACCCTCAACGGTCGCCAGTCCTAAACCTGTCCCGTGAAGATGAGGCTTTGTCGTAAAAAAAGGTTCGAAGGCTTTGGCGGCAGTTTCAGCGTCCATCCCAGTTCCGTTATCCGAAAGTGTGATTTCCACTTCTTGGCCTTTGACCACCCAGCCTAGAATAATGGTTCCGTTGAGTCCTGAGGCATCTCGAGCGTTGGTGCAAAGATTCGTCAGGATTTGCGACAAATGTTCTTGGTCAGCGAGAATAGCTACCTCTGGTGAGGGGAGAATCAAGAGTTTGGCGGGGGTGCTGAGACTTTGAAGGGTGGGGGACAACTTGTTGATTTCTGTTTGTAGCTCCAGGCGACGGGGCAGGGCAATTTGCTTTCGAGCATACCCTAAAAGTTGTTTGGTGAGTTGACTCGCAATCTCTGCGGCCTGGGAAATGTGTGCTAGATCTGAACTCAGAGCCGGCTCGCGTTTAGCTCGTTCCTTAGCAACTTCGAGGCGTGCAAAAATGACTTCCAACAAATTGTTGAAATCGTGAGCAATGCCCCCTGCCAAGAATCCAATGCTTTCTAACTTTTTGGTTTGAGCGAGTTCCTCTCGCACCATGACTTCGCCAGTGATATCGGTCAGCGTAACAAGAACTTGTTCGGATTCGCCTGGCCAAAGAGTGCCTTCAAAGCGGTAAAAGCCTTTTCCTTTTGAGGTAAAAATTTGCAAAGTGGTGGCTTCACAAGCCCCTTTAGTCGTTAACTCACGCCAGCGGAGAAAAAAAATATCTTGAGATTCCGGTGCGAGCATTTTTTGAAGGCGGTCGACACCGCCACTAAGAGAGCGGAACCGTTGATTTCCGGAAAGAAGATAGCCGTCAATGGTTAAAATGCCATAAGCCGTGGGGGCTACCTCAAAGAGCTTTTTCCAACGCTCTTGGGATTTCGTGAGTTCTTCAGCCGTCCGCCTAAGCTCGTCATTTTGATACTCTAATTCTTGCTGATAGATACTGAACTTTTGATAAAGCTCTTCGAGGGTTTGGTTTTTATCAGCTTCTGACGCGGGGTGTCTCAGGGCTTCTTCAATGGCGTTCTTCATTTCGTCGCGAGATAATTTAGGTGAACTCATACAACTACTTCCTGAAGCATCATGACCATACCAATAACTTTGAGTGGCTTTCCTTGGGCATCACGCTCAGCTACAGCTCCTCGGTCGTGGTAGACTGCCCAGCCCCCCTGGCTTCGACGAATGCGGTAAGTCATATCCCAAAGGGGTGTCTGCCCCGTGAGGTGGTCTCGCATCGCTTTCATGACGGACTCATAGTCCTCAGGGTGCAAAAGCGCACAAATCTCCTCAACCTTGTTTGGAAAAGTTTCGGGAGTATAGCCCAACATGGTTGCTTTGCGCGGATCTATGAGCACAAGTCCTGTCGAAACATCCCACTCCCACCAACCCATACGACCTAATTCGAGAGCTTGATTTAAGCGTTGAAGGTTGACTGCCGCTTCCCGCCGTTCGGTCTGCAAGCTTGTGATATCGTTGAACGTGATGATAATGCCGTCAATGGCGTTATAGTCTGTTCGGTACGGCCGGATAGACGCCAAGTACTGTCGGCCATCGATACCGGTGACGGCTCGGTCAATGGACTGCAAGGTGTTCAAAGTGGTGCGAATATCCTCGATCAGAGCAGGATAACTGGGGAGTGGTGAAAGATGTTCTAGCGGCCTTCCCAGATCTGCAGGCATAATGCGGGTCAGAACGCTAACCTTGGGAGTCAGCTTGCGAATATTCAGATTGGAATCCAAATACAGGGCTCCAACCCCAGTGTTGCGCAAGAGATTGGCTTCATCATTGTTGAGGTTGGTTAGCTCTTCAATCTTATTTTGGTATTCGGAATTCACGGTATACAATTCTTCATTGACAGATTGAAGTTCTTCGTTGGTGCTTTGTAACTCTTCATTTGAGGCGATCAGCTCTTCATTGCTGGATTGAAGTTCTTCATTCGACGTTTCCAGCTCTTCGACGGTAGCTTGTAAACTTTCGCGAGTAAACTGAAGTTCTTTTTCTAAATCGCTCACGCGGCCGAGGACCAATTGATCAAGGTGTTCCGGAGAAGGTGCCTGATGAAGGGGAGTAGGAGACTCGCGAAAGCTCAGAAGAAAACTAGTTGTCTCGTCGGCAACTCGGTAACCATCGATATTTTGCATGGAAACGTAAGGAGTTCCCGTTTTTAACTGACGCAAAAGCGAGCTTGCTAATAACTTCAAATCTGGTGGCAACAGATCAAAAAGGCTTGAAGAAAACTTACCCTCCGGGATTTTTAAAAAAGCCGAAGTGTCATTGAAGGTCTGGAGAATTTGATCGTTGGCATCAATGAGCACACTAGGGGGGAGAACCGCAGATAAGGTTTGGCTGAGTAGTCTTTCAGCTTTGCCATTTTCGTGGTTTTTCAAGACGGAGTTGGGCAAGTTTTGATCTCGAGGCTCACGGTAAAGAGGCGTGATCTCAAGGGGAACTGTGAAGCCAGGTTGACGGCGGAAGATTTTGTTTTTTGAATCTACGACGACAAAGCCATCGGCCAGGGGGCCCAGACTTTCAGATGTTCCTAAGAAGAGCACGCCCTGGGGTGATAAAGAATGGTAAATGCTCCCAAAAAGTCGGTTTTGCACCTCAGGTTTAAAGTATATGAAAAGATTACGGCAAACGAGCAAGTCAATTTTTGAAAACGGAGGATCTTTCAAGAGATTGTGAGACGCAAACACGACAAGCTTGCGTACGGCATCCGAAATCAAATAGCCGTCTTGAGTTTTGTCAAACCACCGCAACAACATAGCGGGAGGAACATCGGCGGCGATGCTGTCCGAGTAAAACCCACGGCTGGCGATATCCAGGGCATGGCGATCGATGTCTGTGGCAAAAATCTTGATATCCACGGTGCGTTTTTGTTGTTCCATCGTCTGTAAAAGCAAAATCGCCAAGGAATAAACTTCTTCACCGGTAGAACAGCCAGCCGACCAAATCCTTAAGGATTTTTTTTGGAGAAGTTCGGGAAAGACATTTTTTTCTAGGGAAACAAAAGCCTCTTGGTCACGAAAAAAGCGGGTTACCCCGATGAACATTTCCCGAAACAGGGTCTGTTTTTCTTTTTCGGACTCTTTCAGATAAGCCAAGTAAGTTTCCAGGGAATCAAAATGGTTGATGCTAACGCGGCGTTCCAAACGACGAATCAACGTTGTTTCTTTGTACAACGAAAAATCCACACCACTAAAATCCCTTAAAATGAGAATAGCCTGTGTCAGCGGGTTGGAATTGCGGGTGAGTGCCGCCTCTAAGCGACTCGCTTTTTTGACAAAAGGGTGTTGAACGTATTGCACCAAGGCTTCAGGCATCTGTGAGGGGGGCAAAATATAGTCAATGAGACCCGTGGCAATCGCTGAACGGGGCATCCCGTTAAATTTCGCGGTAGACTCATCTTGGGCCATCACAATACCGCCGGCTTCTTTAATGGCCCGGGTTCCAAGTGTCCCATCGCTACCGGTCCCCGAGAGGATTACCCCAATCGCAGCTCGTCCTTTTTCTTGTGCCAGCGAGGAAAAAAATACATCGACAGGAAGATGAACACCACGAGTATGCCCTTGCTCACGCAGGACTAATTGATTATGGAACAAAACAAGATCTTGACGAGGTGGAATCAAGTACACCGTATTCGATTCTACGGGCATGGCGTCGTTGATCACACAAATACGAAGTTTGGTTTGACGAGCTAAGAGCTCGTCCATCAGGCTTTTGTAGTCGGGGGAAAGGTGCTGGATCACCACAAACGCTAAGCCAGTATCGAGGGGAACAGCTTTAAAAAATTCTTGAAGGGCTTCTAAGCCACCTGCTGATGCTCCAATAGCCACAATGACGGGTTCAGAAGCCGTTTTCTTTGTTTTAACGGAACTCATTTCAATTTAATTTTAATCTAACTGTATGTAGTGTCAAGCAGTTGTGCGGGTGTCCTGAGTCGAGGCCCTTACAATTAAAGGGAAATTCTCCTTCTATGAAAGTCACCTGACAAGATCGGCTTGTCAGAGTATGCTAGTTGTGGAGGTGTGATTGCGGGCAAGTTTGAGGGGACTAACCCTGGTATTGTTGGTTATTCTGACGGCCCCAGCCGTGGCAGAAAGCACCATTGCCGTGGGGGGAGGGATGGATTTTCCCATTTTCTTGAGTTTGAACAATCCAACTGGTCCTCAAAATAGCGTGGGTATTCACTTGTTTACCGATTGGAACAATTGGACCTTCCGAGCCGGCTGGCGGCTGGCCTTTATGGAAACCACTCCTTTTTCGTCGACTCAAACCTATGTGGCCAATCCCACCTTATACATTGTTGATGCGAATTCGGGGTTGAGTTGGGCCGAACTCGCTGTGAGTCGTGACTTTCCCCTTGTGGTGAACCCCGTGATTACCATTGTCCCTTCACTAGGTTTGACCTGGGAACCGAAAATGACGGGAACAGCCCCTTCCTACGCGTCTAACCTTGAAGAATCTCCTCTTTTAGGCGAGGCGTCTTTGGCCTTTCACCTTAGCCTTAAGAATAGCTTGTATTTGGCACCAGAATTTCGTTATGGCTTAGACCTTTTGTCCTTTACGGGGCAACAAGTGCTGTTTGGTGTGGAACTGGGGTATGCCTTTGGTCCCTAAACTGGTGGTCCCAAAACTGGACCTGGTGAGGCTTCTTAGTCTTGGCTTCCTCCTTTTGACAGCTTGTGCTCCCGCCCCTTCTTCTAACGCCGTCTATGTTTGGAAGTCTGAAACCCACTGGAGCCCTATTGATACCGCACTTTTAGAACGTGACGGGGTCAAAACCGTGTATTGGCATGTGGGGGACTGGGACGAGCTACGAGGCCGTGATATTGGTGAAAAACTGGTCTCGTCGCAACCTTTGCCTTCACAATTTCCTGTGGTGCCTGTTTTGTATCTGACCGTCGCGACATTAAATGCTTGGACCAAGGTTCCTCTGACGACCGAAGTTTCCCGGCAAAGGGCTCAGACCTGCGTCGCCATATTTGACAGGTTTCCCGCTTGGACCCGTTCGGCTTTCGAGCGGCAAATTGACGCCGACTGGACTCCCGCAACCCGTGCCGTTTATTTTGATTTCTTACGAGCTTTACGAAAGCTTTTGGCGACGACAAAATGTACCTTATCCGTCACGATACGGCTCAATCAATACCGAGATCGCCTTCTCGAAGGTGTGCCGCCAGTGAGCCGGGGAGTCCTTTTAACTTACGGAGCCGGCGATCCACAGGATC
>DAIDJJ010000003.1:24243-43996 GCA_027451385.1 Spirochaetales bacterium
GAACTCACGAGTCCTAGACCCCAACCTCGTGGCACAATACGTGCGTCCGGGGTCGTCGTATCCGTTTCCCCTTGCTGTTGCGTTACCGGAATATGGTGAAGTTCGGCAATTTAACCCGTTTCATCGCTTGGTCGCCTTGGCCCCTGAACCGGACGGGTTGGCGGCTTCCCCTCCTGAGTTGCTGTGGCCGGCGGGCTTAAAGGTGTGGCCGGAACAAGGCCCCGGGTGGGCACAAGCCGTAAAGCGGGTGTCTTGGGCGGGGTTGCTTTGGTTAGAAGGGGATCAGGCCTTGGTGGATGCACCGACACCCGCTCAGGTTCACCAGGTTTGTCAAATTTTAAGGCGGGCCGGACTGCCCACGATAAAAAGTCTGGTTCTTTTTGATTATTCAAGGTCAGAATGGAGGTCGTCTCGTCATGAAGCGTTTTTGTCTGCTTTGCCTTAGCCTGTCCTTGGCCCTGTCAGCACCGCTTTGGGCTTGCGGACCGTTTATTTTCGATAATACAGAACTAGATAGTCTGTCCTTATTGGATCCTGGGGTGACGGGTAGGCCCGACCTGGCCCCGTTTTATCTGTACGCCTCGCCGGCTTACGGTTTAACGGGAAATTTTCAGCAGAAGGTCATTCGGCTATCACGAGTTTCCACCCCCTCCGCTGAAGATGTGAGTAATGAAGTTTTTGATGATGATCCGGGTGCAGATCCGGACTGGTTGAAAGCTAACGCCGAGGCTTGGGCTGGCTACTTGCGGACAACAAACGGCAAGCCTTGGACTGCTATAGAAATTCAGAAAGCTTTAGATGGTCAGGGAGTGCCCCGCGAGGCCAAGCCTGTGGATGCCGAGTACTTCAGGTTTTTGACTTCGACCCCAGTTTCTGAGTCCAAAATGGATACAGGGGCTTTACAGCGTGCTCGAAATCCCAGTTTGCCTGAGTTTATCCGTGAACGGTATGCCTACTTGGCCTTACGGGGTTACGCCATAGCACAAAATTCTTCCGAAACCCTTCGTCTTTGGCACGAGTTTTCCCCCTTGTGGGCCCATGATGTCATTGCGGGACGCGCCTTAGCCTGGGTGGCCAGTTTTGATACTGGGGAACGCTTGCGCGATTACTTGACCGTATTTCAGGAGTATCCAGCCCTCAGAGCCACCGTTTTCGTGTCGTTAGGGGGCTTTTCGTCTCAATCTTGGTCCCAGTACTTGGCGCGGAATTTGACTCTGTCACAGCGGCGTTGGGCTCTTTATGCCCGCTTTGTTCTCGAAGATCGGGATTTTTCCCCTGAAACCTTACAGGGAATTTTAGCGGCAGACCCCCAGGGCCGCTTGGCCTTGGCGGCCTTTTACCGGATGGTCGAAGAGGTGGAACAAGAAGCCGGCCTCAGTCGACTTTTCGCCTTAACCTTTGACCCCGCCGCCCCAGTGCCGCCTGGGACAACGTCCAAAGAACTGAGCTTTCTCGACTCTCTGCGACGAAAAGGACTGTACACGGCTCTCGTGGACACTGCCGTTCAGGCGGCGTCGGGGCCGCACAGAAACTTTCGGCGAGCTTGGCTGACCCTAGCGGCCTACTTGGCGTTTTATGATGGGGACGAAACCCGCATGGTTTCGCTGTACCACGCTAGTTTAGCTTATCCTGCAAGGAATGACGCTCAAAGTCATCAAAGTCATCTCTTGGGGACCATGGTAGCGATGGTGTCGGAGCGGCACAAGTCCTGGAGCAATTCCCTGCAACGACGGTTAATTATAGATCTGGCTTGGGCCAAATCGCTGGATAAGCCGGGGCACAATCGGGGTTTGTACCATTCTTTAGTCGTTCTTGTGGCGCAAAAGGACCTGTGGGAAGACCATAGGGACGCTGCTGCACGGGCCTTTTCCACCCTGCAAACACAAACCTGGGACAACCCCTATCGCCTGCATCAACAAGATTGGTTTTGGTCAGCGTCCTGGGGGGCCAATGATCCTGTGAACATCCTTTTTGATGTCTTATTACGAAAGCAGGACCTCTCGGCTTGGCAAAAATTCTTGAAAACCCCTGCTCTGCGCTCACCCTTAGATCAAGCTTTGACGGCTCCGGGCTGGGTGACCGAGGCCGATTTAGAATACTTAGAAGCCTACAAAGATCTTCGCCAGGGACTACCTGACTTGGCCATACCCCTGGCGGAAAAGCTAACCAAAGAAGGGTATTTTCAAGGAAGCAAGAGTTGGAGGAACGATCATTCTGTTTTTCCAACGCGTCAGTTCGCCACCTCGACCTCAGTCGACTGGGCGCACCCTTGGACAGGTCAGGGGCTTAAGGCGCTCAGTTTTCTGGCTTTAGCCCAACAGATGAAAGCCTTGCAAACCGCACCACTCTTAGAGCAAGCCAATTTTTGGTTGTCTCTTCAACTTTCTGGGTTCCCCTTAATCTTTTCGACGCCGCCGATTCCGATCCGATTTGTGAACGATCTGACTTACTATGGGTATGATGGGAGTGACCCCTCGCCAGAAACGGCGTTTCCTTTGAATGAACCCCGTCGTGCGGCGGAATTTCAAGAAGAATTTCAAAAGTTTCAGGAAGGGGAGTTTTCGCCGTTGAATCGGGCTCTTCGGCTGTATCAGACCGCCGCAGACTCGCCAGACCCTGAAACTCAAGCCGGGGGCTTGGCCATGTCGGCCTGGCTGGGAAAGCGGGAGTTGTACCGAAAGCTCAAACAAAGGTCTTTACAGGGTACGACCGTTTATCGCACGTTGTTTTCTCATTGTGAAACCTTACGGAGTTTTTTGTGATCGAAAACCCCTTTCGTTTTTGTCCGCAGTGCGGTTCGCCAGGTGGAGAATTTATCCGTCATCATGAATACCGTTGCGGGGTCTGCGGTCATCGGTACTTTCATAATGTTGCGGCGGCGGCTGGGGTCTTGGTGCAAGATGCTCAAGGTCGGTTTTTATTTTTACGACGCGGAATGGCCCCTGCCCAAGGTTTACTCGGTTTGCCTGGGGGGTTTGTGGACCCCGGTGAAGGGGTAACCGAGGCCGTTCAGCGCGAAGTGCGGGAAGAACTTGGGGCAGAAATTTCTTCTCCCAGGTTCTTAGACGGTTACCCTAACCGTTACGCTTTTGCAAAAATCTGGTACCATACCTTGGACCTCTACTTTTCTGCCGTCATCTTGACCCCCCAGTCTCAGTGGAAACTGGATGCTCAAGAGGTCGCCGGTTTGGTATGGAAACTGCCTTCTGAAGTGGATGAGGTAGAATTGGCGTTCCCCTCCCTGCGTCAAATGTGGCGAGATTGGAACGCTGGTCGTTGGAAAAACTAAGGAGTAAAAGCGTGAGCCATTTACGTTCGTTATACTTTGGCGGAGCTTTAGAAGCCATAAGCCAGAAAACCTTAAAAGCGTTTCAAGAGCATCGTCCCAGCGAAATCATTTGGAACATCACCAGCCGTTGTAATCTGAAATGCCGCCATTGTTACGCCGACTGTGACCTGAGCACGCTTCCTCAAGAGCTGTCGAAGGCTGAGGCTCTCAACCTGTTGGATCAAATGGCCGAAGCCGGTGTCCCCCTGCTATTTGTCACAGGTGGGGAACCCATGACCCGGCCTGACTTCTGGGAGCTCTTGGCTCGAGCGCAGTCCCATGGCATTCGTGTCGTTTTAAGCACAAACGCCGTGTTGATTGACGAAGCTGCCGCTGACCGCTTGGTGACTTACGATGTCGATTACGTTGCCACCTCATTATACGGACCCCAAGCGTTTCATGATGAGTACGTGGGGGTTCCCGGCTCTTGGGCCAAAACGACCGCTGCTGTCAAACGTCTGCAAAAACGCGGGGTAAAAGTCGGGATCAAAACTACCGTCACGACGTCGACCTTGCCGTATTTCTTTGAGGTGTTGCAGACGGCCAAAGATCTTGGGTGCGGTCTGTTGTATGCCTGTGACTTAGTGGAAACCGGCCGTGCCGGTGAAAGTGCCTCAGGGGCTAACCGAGAAACCCGCATTTCAAAAGAAGAATGGCGTCACTTAGCCGATTACATGATCGACGATATTCTGAAGGATCCCCTGCATGGGTTGGAGTACGATATTGGAGCATTGCCCTCAATAGCCATTTATGCCCTGAAAAAGCTGAAACAGTTGGGGGTGGATGTCCAAAAAGGCGTGGACCGTATGAAAATCAAAAGTGCTTGCCCAGTCGGAAAAGGGCTGATGGGAATCAATGCGGAGGGGGGTATCCTTCCTTGTAGCTTTGTTCAGGAACTGTCTTTGGGTAACGTGCGTGACTTGGGAATCCGTGGTGGGGCAGATAAACTCTTTGAAATTGGCAACACTCCTGTCGAAGGAACTTGCGGACCCTGCGAGGCCGTCGAATTGTGCCGTGGGTGCCGGGTTAAGGCTTGGCATGACGGGAACTTGATGGGAGGAGACCGGACTTGCCTCCTCGCGTAAGCGAAGGAAACCGTAGTCGAAAAGTACTGCCTACGCCCTCGTAACTTTCCACGGTAAGGCTTCCTCCCCAACGATGTACCAAAGCTTCAACGATGGCTAGACCTAAGCCTGAACCTTCAATACCGGACGACGAACGCGACCGGTAAAAGCGTTCAAAAATGTGGGGCTGGTCTTCGACGGGGATTCCGCAACCCGTATCGCTAACGGACAATTCTACGATCGGGCTGGAAGGAATCGACTGGTCCAGCTGAGCTACCAGAGACAAATGTCCGACCGAAGTAAATTTCAAAGCATTCTGCAAAAGGTTTGAGATGACCGTTAAGAGTTGGGAAGGCTCAGCTTGAATATGCAGGTCTGGGTCAAGGCGAACATTAAACTCTAACTTTTGAGCGGCGGCCTGGGGACGGACCGCTTCGGCGGCTGTCAAGCAGACTGCCGTGAAATCCGCTTCTGGAATTTCTAACTCTTCCTCGTCTAAACGAGCTAAGGTGATCAGGTGTGTGACTAAGGCGGAAAGACGGTCCAAAACAGGCGTCATGTCGTTCAAAGCTTGCCGGTAATCCTCGGCGGTTCGGGGCCGCTGAAGGGTGACCCTGTGGATGGTCCGTAGAATGGCTACAGGGGTCTTGAGCTCGTGTGAGGCATCGGCCGTGAATTGCCGCTGGGTCCGAAAGCTGTACTCGACCCGCTCTAGCATCTCGTCAAAGGTTTGTGCCAACCGCCCCAGTTCATCCTCTGAATGCTGTAGACCCAAACGGGTGGTCAGGTTTTGACTCGAAAATCGTTGTGCCGTTCTGGTGACTAAGTCTATGGGTTTAAGGAGTTGGGCGGCCAAAAAATACCCCGAGCCAGCGGCAAGTGGTAACAAAAACGGCAGGGTGAGCAGAATGACCGTCAGCAAGTGTGCCAAGGTTTCTTGGGTTGGAGCTAAAGCTTGGGCGACTTGAAGGTACCCCAGGCGATTGCCGTTATCTTGAATACTGTCGGTGTACACCAGCAACCCCTGAGTTTCCTGAAACCTAGGACCTGTATACGGCAAGGTAAAAGGGAGCTTCGAAGCTAAAACACCACTTGAACGAAGGACAACTCCCTGGGGGGAAAGGATTCGTTCGGTAAAACCTTCCGGATGATCTTCGGCAGAAGAACCTTCGCTGAGGTTGTCGGGGAGCTTCATGACACCTCCATCGATGTTGAGGCTGGCTTGAATTTGATTCGACGCAATCCTAAGGCTGTCCCGAGCAGCCTGATTTAAGAAAAGCGCTGACGAAACGTACAGTGCTGTCCCTAAAATGGCGAAGGCCAGCGAAAGTAAAGCCGTAACGGTGAGGGCAAAGCGGCCACGAAGGGAAAGTCGCCGTTTCAAGGTAAAGACTCGTGGAGCAACCTGGGATCTATCAATCGGTACCCTAAGCCACGGATGGTTTGAACCATTTTCCCTCCTTGCGGTCCAAGTCGTTGACGAAGCGTACGGATGTGTACCTCGACGACGTTAGATTCATGCCAAGTATCGCGGTTCCAGATGCGATCCGCTATATTATCCCGTGAGTAAATGCGGCCTGGTTGACGGATGAGAAGTTCGAGGATGGCATACTCTTTACCCGGTAAAGACACCTCTTGACCTTGAAAGTGGACCTCATGGGTCGCGGTGTCAACGTCGAGTTCTCCCCAGGACAGCGTCGTCGCCTTGACCATGCCAGGAACACGCCGGCTGACAGAGCGTAAACGGGCTAATAGTTCTTCGAATTCGAAGGGTTTGGGTAAATAGTCATCGGCACCGGCATCCAAACCTTTGACCCTGTCAGCGACCGCATCCAAAGCTGTGAGCATCAGGATGGGGGTGGCATTTTTTTCGGCACGTAGCCGCCGACAAACCTCGACGCCGCCCATTTTAGGCATGAGCAAGTCGAGGATGAGGACGTCATAACAGGTACCGCGAGCCGCTTCGAGGGCTATCAGTCCATTTTCGGCGGTATCGACAGCATGGCCATTTTCTTCTAGTCCTTTTTTTAAGTAACGGGAAAGCGCTGGTTCATCTTCTGCCAGAAGTAAGCGCAAATTAACCTCCTTGTTGTTCGTTGAAAGATGTTTGTTTCTTTAAAGATTGTAGGCCCACAAGATGAAGTTTTCATGAACTAAGGGACTTTTGAAGAAAACCCGAGGCCTCGGGGCTTGGTATTTTTTGACAAGGTTGCTAGGATCATTCGGCTTTTCAAGTGCGAAAGGAGTTTTTTGATGCGGCGATTGGTTTTTCTCGCGGCAACGCTTCTGGCGTGGGCCTTAGTATCTTGTCAGGAGCAGACTCCTTCAGTTAAGACAGCTTCTACGGCACCAACCGTCTCGGCCGTGCCTACAGCCACAACGTCACTCCCAGCCTCCAATGGCAACGAAACCCCAGCCTCAACTGGCAACGAAACTACGGCCGGCTCGTGGGGTGATCCCGCCTTAGTCGCTAAGGTTCCGCTTCCCAAAGCTCCTGCCGATCACCTCTTTACCTGGAAAGATATTCAAGCCCAGATTGCTTACGGTCAGGCGGCCCATTTGCGTAACTTTTCGATGACCGAAGAGGAATGGAACACGGCCGTCCAAGGTTACGAACAAAAAGCCATTGCACAAATTGCCACGCGCAAGTACGCCTATCCCGAACTTTTGGACGCTCTACGAAAAGTTCCCCGCCCCTTTTTAGCTTACAACTACGAAAAAGACGAACAAAAAACCAATATCCTCGAAGATTACAACACCATCATTGATATTGGTTGGGGGGCTACCATGTCCGCCCCCAGCATTCAAGCGTTCATGACGGCTCAGTTGCATCCGACAAAAAATATGGTTGCTCTCGAAATTGGAACGGGTTCGGGGAGTCAGTCGGTCCTTTTGTCCTACTTGGTCAAAAAAGTGTACACCATCGAAGTACGCCAGCCGCTCGGCGAACGCGTTTCTCGTGTTTTGAAAGCCATGGGGTACAATAATATCGAGACAAAAATTGGCGACGGGTATTACGGGTGGAAAGAAAAAGCCCCATTTGACATTATTATTGTCACTTGCCAGGCCAACCATATTCCCCCGGCGTTGGTGGAACAACTCAAACCCAATGGGGTCATGGTGATTCCCGTTGGACCAGCCTGGTCACAAAATCAGCAAATGCTGAAGGTCTGGAAAGATCCTAAAACGGGTAAAATCGTAGCTCAGCGGATTTTGCAAAAGACCAGTTTCATTCCCATGTTGGGAGCCAATCAAGGAAAAAACTAACATGCCGTCAAAGAAGTTTTTCTGGCCTTTGTTTTTTGTCAGTACTTCCACGATCGCTTTAGAAGTTTCCTTACTGCGGTATTTTGCGGTTACCTCTTGGCAAGCTTTTGGGGCTATGGTCATCAGTATAGCCCTCATTGGGTTTGCCGTGAGCGGTACGGTGCTGACCTTGGCCCACAAGTTTTTTCGCAACAAATCAGGGACGAAGTTGCTCGTGGTGGCCTTTTTGTATTTGGTCACGATACCGTTAAGCTTTTTGTTGGCCAACGGTGTGCCTTTTAATCCCAATAAAATGCTCAATGCCCATGAGATTGTGGCAGAGGTTCTGCACCTCACCGAATATATGCTCCTCTTTTTTGTGCCGTTCTTTTTCGCCGGTTTGTATACGGGTCTTGTTTTCATTCACCACCATGACGACATCGGAAAAATTTACTTCTTTGATTTGGTAGGGGCAGGGACCGGTTCTCTTTTAGTTTTGGGTGCGATGTTTTTCATTAGCCCCTTTTCGCTGGCTGAGTTTGTTTTTGTTCTCGCCTTTTTGGCGTTTGGTCTTACTGCTGTTCAATCTGGGCTCAAGGTGGGGGTGTGGGGAAGTTTAGCAGGCGCAGCCCTAGTAGTCTTGGTCCTCTTTGTGTGGGAAAATCACGCTGACTACAAAGCCTACAAACCGATACGGCAAGCCGAACTGGTGGCAGGGAACACGCCCTTATTAAAGCATCCAGTACTATCGCCCATCGGCATTATGGAAGTCATGTCAAATGCCACCGAAAAAGCGACCTTGCCGTTGTCGGACGAATTTTCGCTTTTGGTACCTGATGGAAAAGTCCCGGATATTTATCCCGGCTTCTACCTGGATGGAAATCGGTTGGATGGTCTCGTCGCGGCGGAACCGGACTCAAGGTTTATTCAGTACAACCTTTATGCGGCACCTTTCATCCTTAAAGACCATCCCGATGTGTTGATCATTGGGAGCGGTGGTGGCTTCTCTACCTATCAGGCCCTAACCTTGGGGGCTCGCCGGGTTAAGGTGATTGAATCCAACCCTTTTTTGCTCGACTTGTTAAAAAATCGTTTTGCCTCGTTGAATGGAGGTTTGTTTGAAAAGCCTGAAGTCCACGTCGAAGTCAATGACGGCCGCAGTTTTGCGTTACGAGAAAAACATCGCTATGATCTGTTGCAAATTTCCGATGCCGCCATTGCGGCAAGACCCGACGAAAACTATTTGCTCACGACCCAAGCTTTTGCCGATGACAGTCACTTGCTCAAGCCAAACGGCCTTTTGACCGTAAGCATCGACATCACGGACAATTTCTTTTATGCCCTCCGGCTTTTAAGAACCCTGACGGCGTATTTTCAAGACCGTCACGAGGCTCCATCCTCTCACCTCGTGATTTTACGCAGTTTGTTCAAAATGCTGTTTTTGATCAAAAATTCTAATTTTTCGACCGAGGAAGTCGGACAGCTTCGCCAATGGGCCAGCAACTTAGGGTTTGATACGGTGTACTTTCCTGGTGCTACCGGACAAGAAACGATCTTTAGTTTGGCTCCCTTTATTCCGGTCTTGGCCCAAGAAAAGGGGACCGATGCCACGGTAGGCCAAGATTCTCTGTTAAAAGATGACGAGTTTTATCGTTTAACCAGTGAACTCATTTCTGGAACCACCCATTTAAACCGAGGGATTTTTGATTATCGACCTTCTACCGATGACCGACCCTACTTTTTCTCACTCTTGAGCCCGGATCGGCTTGTTTCTGCCCTCAAGACTTACGAATTGGGCGGCTTGCCCCAACAAGAAGTCAACTCCTTGGTCCTCTACGCTGAGTTTGCCAACGTGGTGGTCTTTGCCTTCTTTATTGTTCTGATCCCCGTGGTAGCTCGTCTGTTTCAACGACGAACGACGCATCTGGGCTTGGGGTTCTTTTCTAAGAGCTTACTCTACTTCGCCTCCTTGGGACTGGGCTTTTTGTTCATTGAGATTGTCCTGATTCAGAAATTGGCCCTGTTTCTGGGGGACATCATTTATTCGTTTACCCTGGTGCTTTCGAGCATTCTCGTCTTTGCAGGGTTGGGCTCGTTCCTTTCTGAACGGATTCGTCGTGCCGCTCTTGCCGTTAGAGTAGCCGCCGTCGTCATCGTTTTAGGAATTCTTTTTACCGTTTTTGTCTTGCCAGTTTGGATTCGCGACCTAGGAACCTTGGCATTTCCCTTCCGTTTGATCTTGTCGTTCTTCTTTGTGATGCCGTTAGCGATTCCATTGGGCGTATTTTTCCCGTTGGGACTGGGACAAATGACTGGCAATCGACGCAGTTTTGTTCCTTGGGCTTGGAGCATCAATGGGGCCTTTTCAGTCGTCTCGACCGTAAGCGCAAGGATCCTATCGCAAACCTATGGTTTTTCTTTTGTTTTAGCCTTGGCCGCAGGCTTGTACCTTCTTGCCGCTTTGACCTTCCCGTCACAAAAGGCCAGCGAGGTTGGTGCTGTTGAGGCGTAAGCTCTTTCGTTCTGGTTTTTTCTTGCTGATTTTTCTGGGGAGTATTGCCTTGGCTTCCTGTGCTGGTCGGTCTGAGACAAGCCGTTTGGTCCGAGCTCAGTTTCGCGAAGGCTTTGTCGTGACGCTTCACCCAGAAGGAGCACCCTTTCCCCAGGAACGCCGTCGAGACGGCTACACCTACGAGGATACTGAGTACTCGTTTCGTGAGCATTATGACGATTCTACGGTGAAGGTGTTTTTTCCGGGGAATTGGAAAGAAAACGGACCAGTCAATTTAGTTTTTTTCTTTCATGGGTGGTTTTCCTCGATCAGCGATGAAATCACTCGTTTTCATCTGCTGTCGCAGTTTCGCGAGAGTCGGGTGAACGCGCTTTTAGTGTTGCCCGAAACCGCCAAAGACGCCCCAGATTCCTTTGGCGGCAAGCTAGAATACCGTGATGGCTTTCGGACTCTCGTCGAAGAAGTGATGCATTCACTCCATCAAGCCGGCCTCGTCGGTACAGAAAAGGTAAATCACATTGTCCTGGCTGGGCATTCCGGGGCTTATCACGTCATTAGTCAAATTCTCTCACGAGGGGGGCTAACCAGCCACATCAAAGATGTGATGCTCTTCGATGCGCTTTATGGCGACCTTGAAGATTTTGCGCAATGGGTTGCTTCTCGGCAAGGGCACCTTTATTCGGTTTTTACGCAAGATAGCGATACCATCGGGTATAACTTTTCTCTAATCGATGACTTAGCTCGTGAAGGTGTTCCTTTGTTGCTGGAAGAAGAAAAGGAAGAAGACCGCTTGCCGCCCCACGGGGTTCGCGCCGTGTTCTATCGAAGCCGTTTAGACCACTACCAGGTGGTTGATGCCGAAAGTCAGTTTGAGAAACTTCTGAAAACGGCCTGTCGATAGTTGAAAGCGGTATTCCTGACCAAGATTTGACAAAGTTTTCACCGTTTTCAAACTTGACGGGGGGATACTCTCCTCAGACTTAGTCTGGGGAGGCCTTATGAAAGTCGCCTATTCGATTGCCGGAGAAGGTTTTGGTCATGCCGCCAGGATGGTGTGCTTGGCGCCACGGCTTTTAGAAAATGCGGAAGTTCACTTGTTTTGCCCCGATCCCGTAAAGAATTACGTCCGTTCGCGCTTACCAGAAGTGCCAATACGAGATTTGCCCCACTTTGGGTTTGTTAAGCGCGGTGACCGCGTTTTGGTCGCGGCTACCATAGTGGCAGCTTTGCGGCGTTTTCCAGGATTTATCCGACAAGTCCTATCTTTATCCAAGCTTTTACGCACCGAAGGCTTTGAGGCTGTTCTTAGTGATTTTGACCCTTACCTGGCTTGGGCCGGACGTTTAGCCGGGCTTCGCGTGATTCAGATCAATCACCCTGGCATTATCACCAAACACCTATCGATCAATCCACGCTCTTGGCCGGCGGCGGCAGCAGCCTTTCTTTTAGAAGGCCCCTGGCACCGGCGCGTGCATTGTTCCTTTTATCAAGGAGATGTGGGCCCACTTTTACGGCCTGAGTTGCTGAACCGTCCACGGTCACGTTCAGGAAGCTGGGTATTGCATTTGAAACCGGAATACCGGGAATGGGTCGTGCCGGCTCTCGAGCAAGCGGGCTTAGTTCCTTATGAACTGTATCCCAAAGCGGGAGGGGATTTCGATGCCGCGTTGGCCTCGGCTCGTGGCGTCATCTCTTCGGCTGGACATCAAATTATCAGTGAGGCTTTGGTCTTGGGCAAGCCGATTCTCGTTCTGCCCCAGGGCGGTCAGTATGAACAGGCCTTAAACGCCCGGTTTTTAGAAAAAACAGGGCGCGGCATGGTTGGCTCTCGTCGTAACTTAGAGGCTCGCTTAAGACGGTTTCGGTTTTGGGCTGAAAGTTTTTCTCGGGAGGCCTTGCCAGGACAGCCGAGCGAATTTGAGGACGATACCGCGCAAGCTGTCCACTTATTAAAAACCTATTTAAGTGAGGCCGGAGTGTTCCGAAGCCAGCGAACCAAGAACTCACCTTCTTCGGAGGTGACAGGCGTAATCGAAAGGCGGTTGCCGCGACGAAGAAGAATCATTTCAGCCAGTTCCGGTTTAGTTCTCAGTTCCGCCAAGGGAGCCAAGCGAGTCTTTTCGACCAACTCCACATCCACTTGGAACCAGCGGGGAGTCTCTCGCTGGGCTTTGGGGTCAAAATAAGGACTACTTAAATCAAATTGTGTAGGGTCAGGATAGGGGAGTGAAACAATTTTAACGATTCCCACGATGCCCGGCTCTGCACACGAAGAGTGGTAAAAAAAGGCCAGATCTCCCAGGGCCATCTGATCCCGCATAAAGTTTCGAGCTTGATAATTTCTGACGCCAAACCAACCCACCCGCTGGCCGGGAGCCTTTTCTAAATCCTCAATGGATACTTCACTCGGTTCGGATTTCATTAACCACCATTTCATGGGGCCTCCTTAGGAATAGGGGGAAGCTCTCCCCACAAACCGCATTCTCGAACAACAACTTGCTGTCGATTGACTCGGAGTACAACATGGGTAAAGTTCACCAAGTAATGAACCCCACCCTGAACCAGTCGGTCGGCACAGCGAAGGGTTTCCTGATCCTCGACGCAAAGAAGCGCGGCTTCAATTCGGCGAGTTAAACAAACTCCGACGAGTTCGGTGGTGGCGTGCACGGGAAACGGTAACTCTAATTGTTCCCGGCGGTTGAGCCGACTTTCAAAGCCCGCAACGATTTGGTATCGAGGTTGACCTTGAGCGCCCAAAGCCGAGCGATCACCCAAAGCCGATAAGAGTGATAGCCCGGGCTCTCCTAGACCGACCAGGGCTGTTCGTAAAGGGCGTGGGGGTTCTAATAGCGTGGAAAGAAGGTTCTGCAAGTAAGCCAGATCGTAGGCTGTCCCGGGCGAATGGACTTCGACCCAACTCAAATCGTGGCGTATGGTGACAGCGGTTGTACCTATCCACCGGGCAAAATCACGGCTAGTCGCCTGCAAACGTCCCGAACTCAGCAAATCGGGCAATAACGCATACAACAACATCAGCCTTTGACGAGAGGGGGGCGGCAGGGAAGAAATCGTGGGCATTTTAAGAACCCCAGACTTTCTTGAGGGCCTCGGCTAGACGGTGAACGGGGACGGCTCCGCTCAAAGCCCCAGACTCTGGCGACGAAGGGATCACCGTGGGGGAAAACCCTAAATCGGCCGCAGCCTTCACACGGCGACGTAAATGCGTGGTGGGACGGACTTCTCCCGCTAAGGAGAGTTCTCCTGCCGCCGTCCAGCCCGGAGGCAAACTGTGGCCGGTTCGAGCACTGTACAAGGCGAGGGCTAAAGCCAAATCGGCTCCCGGATCAGCGACCCGAATGCCTCCAGCTACATTGACGTAAATATCCTGATCGCTAAAACGTAGCCCTGTGGTTTTCTCCAGGACAGCCGCAACACGACTGACCCGCCCGCTGTCAATTCGGTCGGAGTAAACGCGGCTCATTCCCCCTTTGGCGGGAACCGTCAAAGCTTGGATTTCGACCAAAAGAGTGCGGCTCCCTTCGAATAAGGGCGCCACCGCAATCCCAGGGGGCAATTCGCCTTCCCGTCGAACCAAAAAAATTGTTTCAGGATTTGCCACCTCGACTAAACCCTGTTCCTCCATCGTGAACAGACCTACCTCATCGACACTGCCAAAGCGGTTCTTAGCGGCTCTGAGAATTCTGACGTCACCAGCGGCTTCTTCAAACATCAGGACGGTATCGACCATGTGCTCGATGAGTTTGGGGCCGGCAATCAGCCCCCCCTTGGTAACGTGGGCTATCAAAAAGGCTGCGATTTCACGTTCCTTGGCCCAGCTGAGGATTTCTTGGCACCCGAACTTGAGCTGGTTTACGGTGCCAGGGACATCGCCGGCGTCTGGGCTGTAGAGCGTCTGAATAGAATCGACAATGAGCACGGTGGGTTTAAGCTTTTCAAGCACCCCCAGAATCACAGGAACATGGGTTTCGATGAGAATCTCGAGACCGTCTCGTTGAATCTTAAGGCGCTCTGCCCGCATTTTGATCTGGGCCGCCGATTCTTCGCCAGAGACGTACAACACTCGTCCGGCCGTTTTAATGCGGGCGGCCAACTGCAAAAGCAAGGTGGATTTCCCGATTCCCGGTTCCCCACCTACTAAGATTCCGGCACCGCGAACTAAACCGCCCCCCAACACCTGATTCACTTCGGCAATACCCGTATCCCAGCGTTTTCCTTCTTGAGGGTCTAAGGCGGCTAAAGGAATACTGATCCCCCCACTAGAAGATTTGGGGGAACCGGGTTGAGGCGTGGAAGAGGCTGTAAGATTTTCTTCTTGGAAAGTGTTCCAGGCTCCGCATTGAGGGCAACGTCCTAACCAACGGGACTCTTGATGGGAACATTCTCGACAAACAAAAACCGTGCGTCGTTTCATGACTTCCTCAATTTCGAGAGGGCTTAAAGCCTGATTGAGCGACTAAGCTCAAAAAACCGCCAAAACTTTGCATTCCTTCTTTCCAGAGGCTTTCGGGAGGGCGTTCAAACACCCAGGACGCTTGGGCTGGCAGTGGATGCCAAAGTCCACGACGTAGTTCAGAGTCTAATTGTTGGGCACCCCAACCCGCATACCCTTCATAGATATTTAAAGTCTTTCCCAGCGAAGAAAAAGAGTTTAATTTTGCCTGATTTTGAGATTCATCAGAATACAGCTTGAGACCTTCTAACGAAGGCTCAAACCAAATTCCTGGGGCGATGAGACGTTCCCCTTCCGTACGGTATTTTGCTGGTAAGCCATTATGAAGGCAAAAAAGCGTGCGGCTGACAGGGCCTCCCCTAAAGAAATTGACGTTATCAAGCCTCATCATGAGCCTGGCCATTTCTTCAATGGGTTTATTCACGATGAGTCCAAAGGCATTCTGCGGTGTGTGTTCCAGGATCAAGACAACAGAGCGTGAAAACATCGGATCGGTGACATCAAGATCGGCAAGTAAAAAAGACCCGACTAACGGGGTGAACGCATCTAGCATAACCTCAGATTAGCCAACTTCGCGTGGAAAATCCACCACGGACTGGACATTTGCTAGAAAGCGTTTCCACTCGTGGGAACTCAGCGGCGTCGGGGCATACAGTTCTTGATCGATCGCCTGAGAGATGAGGTTGAGTGGCTCGGCGAAATTCGGCCAGGACTTAGCCAGTCGACTTAGATAAGCGTGCGTAGTTTCAGAGGGCTGATAAGCGAAGCTTGTTCCTTGACTTTCTTTTTGAGCCCAGTACACCAGCCTGAGAAACGCTTCGGCAAGTTGTGAATAGCGTCGTTTTTGACCGTTTCTTGCCCAAGCTTGAGCTAGGGTTCGGGCCTCTGCCTTTTGCTGCCAGGGGGCTGAGTTTGAGAAAGTAGGCTTCCTTCGCAGCAGGGTACGCCAAAACCTTAAAAGTTGTTGAGATAAACGCCGTCGCCAATAGAAAAGCCAGGGCTCTTCTTGGGCTTTCCCTTGCAGAATTTCAACGAGAGGCCAAAGGAGAAACACAACTGCCGCTAAGGGAATTAAGGACAGTAAAACCGAGAAAAGCATCAGTAAGGCTTGAGCTACTGACGCGAAATATCTCAGCAAAGTTAACACCCCTATAAAAAGGAGCAATTGCCAAGGTTCAAGGGCTGGGGCCGAAAACTCTTGGTGTGGTAATGGGGAGGGAGTGGGGGGCGGGGTCGTCGCGGGGAGATTCGGCGCCTGCTCTGCGGTGGAGGAAACGGCTAGGGTAAGCCCATGTTCTGGCAGGGTAAATAAGGCTACAGCACCGGCGCCGGCGAGTAATCCCCAAGACGTTGCAAGAGTCCGGAGCTTTTGGGAGAGGCTCCAACGGTAACCCCAAACCAAGTCTTGGACTTCTCGTCGAAAAATCCGAAGGACGGGAAGCAGTCCTAAGCCCACGAGAACCGTGAGCGCTCCCAGCTCTAGTTGACCGGCAAGTTGGGTGAGAATCAAGGTTAATCCGGACATACTCAGGGTTGAAACCAGAAGGGCCCGTTCATCTTGCTGTGAAAAATCGGCCTCAGTTTGAAAGTCTCTCATCCGAAGGGCCAAGGCTGGCCCGCTGGATAGGCCATGAAGGTGTTGAAAAAGTCTGGCCCGAGGCGTGAGGTGCCTTTGCCAAAAAATCGCCAGAGCTCCAGCCAAAAGGGCAAATAAAAGACTGAGAAGGTGGGGGGCGTGGGGAGCAAACCAAAGGGTATAGGGGTCTGTCACGGTGAGGCCCACACCGAGACCCGCGACTAAAATTGCCAATCTCCAGAGCTTTTTCCAAAAAGCCCCATGCAGGTACCTTGCTAAAGCGGTCCATAAACTCACCGAGACTAAAAAAACAGCCCACAAGAGTGTTACCGCCAGTGAGGGAAAGCTTCCCGTCAAAAGTTTCCAGAGGATGAGGGCATGAAAGAGGGGAAACCCGGCAGCCAAAAGGTGATGGACCCCATGAGGCGCTCGGAAAACCTCAAAGGGCTTCAAGATCTAGTGCCCCCCAACTGCTAAAATCTCTACGTGGCCATAGAACTGGCTCAGGAGTGTTTCCAACGCAGGCAAAGCGTCCTTGTCGTTGGGGTAAAGTTTGAATCTCGAGGGGAGGAGGCGAGGCCGCAACCCACCATAGCACGGGGGCAGGGGGTAAAATGGCCAGCCATTCTTCAGCTGGCGTTTTTCGGTCAGACAGCTGGGCGAGTGCGAGGACTTCGAACAGGGGATATAAGTCGTTTAACGAATGTACTGGTCCCCAACAAGAGACTCCCGAAGTGTCGGGTAAAGTAGCATTGGTGACCAACCAGACCTCATGCCCCGCGTTTAAGAAATGCCACAAAAACGAAGCGGCGATTTCGACGGCTCTTTCACTGTTTTCCCAGCGGAGGTGTTGTGGGTACTGTTCTTCGGCAAAATCGAGAACAATAGCCGTGGGACGAGCCCGGGTATGTTCGGATTCACGAACCATCAAAACCCCTCTGCGGGCGGATTCCGAGGCCGAAAGTCGACTGAGGGGGTCGCCGAACCCAAATTCCCGAAAACTAAAAAACCTTGAGGGGTCTTCCAGCAGTTCTTCGAGAAAGTGGTGAGACCCCAAGGGAATTCCTTTTTGGCCCATATGGTGAAGGGGACTCACCGCAGGAAAAAGCACCAATTCTCGTTCAGGCCAGACCAAAGTAAAAGGGAATAGGCCCACAGGGTCGCTCGCCGCAACGGTAAGGGGGCCGAGGTGACGCAGCCCACGGGTTCTTCCTCGGGCGGGATACGAAAAGGTTTGACGTTGTCGAGGGCCAAAAGTGGCAAATACGCGTGCCTCTTTCCAGAGCTCTAGGTCAGCCGGTTGGTCAAAGATGCGGCAAACCCCCGCTGGTAACCAACCGGAGAAGCGAATTTCGAGATGAATGTGGTGAATATCGTGAGCAAAGGCTGAGTCTCGTTCGCGGCCAGTATCCGCCGAGAAGCTTTGGCGAAGGTGTAAAGACCAGAAGAAAGAGAAAAGTATCAGCAAACATCCAGTCGTGAGAGCCCAACGCAAAAGAACCCAGGGCAAGAATTGGGTTAAAACCAGGGCCGTCCCTAAAGCCAACAAGCCCAGTCCCGTTTTCACGAGCCCGTTTTTCATGAGGTGGGTGCCGTTTCTTTCCCCAACGGCGTCGGTACCCGGTCTAAGATGGTCGTAAGGATGGTTTCAGCAGTCAGTCCCCTGGCAAGTGAGGCCGCTTTCGCTAGGACTCGATGACGGGCTACCGGCAAAAAAAGTTCTTTAAGGTCATCTGGGGTAACCCAACTTCGGCCTCGAAGTAAAGCGAGAGCTTTGCCGGCACGTAACAAGGCTTGGGCCCCTCGAGGGGATAAACCTAAACGGAGGCCGGGATCACTGCGGGTGGCTTGAGTGAGATCCAAGATGTATTCGACGAGCTTATCAGAGACCCAAACGGTGGAAACTTCGGCTTGCCAGCGTAGAAGGTCGTCCGGAGAACAGACGGGGTTCAGTTGGTCACTGGCATAAGTTCCAAAAGGAAGTTCGGTCAAAATGGAGGCTTCGGCTTCGCGTCCCGGGTATCCCAGGGCAAAACTTAACAAAAACCGATCTTTTTGGGCTTCCGGGAGGGGAAACGTTCCTTCGAAGTCAATGGAATTTTCTGTAGCCAAGACAAGAAAGGGGCGAGGGAGCGGACGGGTTTGACCATCTCGGCTAATTTCACCTTCGGCCATGGCTTGCAATAACGCCGCTTGAGTTCGGGGTGAAGCTCGGTTCAGTTCATCCAAAAGAAAAATATTGGTCTCAAGGGGACCTGGACGAAACGAGAATTGCCCATCTTGGGGGTTATAGACTGAAAAGCCTAATAAATCGGCTGGTACCAGGTCGGGTGTGCCCTGCACTCGCGTAAAAGCTCCCCCTACGACACGGGCTAGGGCCTTTGCTAAAAGTGTTTTTCCCACACCAGGAATATCTTCTAACAGGATATGCCCTGGAGCCAGAAGACCAGCGACCAGCCAATCCAGGAAGCGTTCGTCCCCGCGAAACACTTTGCCAATCTCGCGGCCCATGGCCTGCCGTCCTTGAACGGCGCTCAAGCTTACAGGCGCGGTCATGACTCAAATTCCTGGGTCCGTGTGGGGTCGAATTCTAAGAAGTAGTAGACTACTCCCCCCGCTTTGGTTACGCGTACCTCACAGATTCCCAGCTTCGCTTGGCGGTCTAATTCCTGCTGGATCTGTTCGACACTCCAACTCCCCTCTAAGGCGGCACTGGCAGGTGTGACAATCCCCGCATGGGTTTTGGCCGTGCGGAGGACACATTTTTCAATGGTTTCTGGGGGTTGTGAGGGGGCGGCTTGGGTCGAGAGAACCAAATACCCGTCTCGGCGATTGGCATCCTCGACCAGGTAGTTCATCCGGAGAAAATCATGCACAGAACCGATGAAAAAACCACCGCCGGTCATCAGCCACAAAACCCCGGTAGGAATTTTTCGCAAGTAAAAGCGATGCAGGCCAAATATTCCAAAGCCGCCAACAAACCACAACAGATAAGCTATCCAAAGCTGATAAAAAGGTTCGGGGGTGGCTGGCCTCGGACTAAACATATTCATCTCCTTCCATCAAGACCGCTTTGCCTTCACGAACCGCTTCACGGATCTCTTCGAGAAACTGCTGAAGGGTCTCTTTAACTTCTCGCTCAGGGGCCCCGGTTAGCAGATCGAGTTCAGCTTCGACCAAGAGCATTCGTCGGCTCGAGATATTCCGTTGAATTTTTTGCCGCAGGGGTTCATCAGAACCTTTCCAAATTAAGGCGAGCTGAGTTTCCGTTTTCGTTCTTAGTAACTCTTCAAAATCCCCATCGTAGATTTGAATTAATTGATCAACCGTAAATAACCGGCGGCGAATATCGTCGCCCAATTGGGGTTTGACGGCTTCCAAGCCCCGAAGAATGTTTTGCTCTTTATCAAAACTCATGTGCCTCAAGATGTCGGCCAAACGGGCTCGCCCATCAATTTCTTCGGTCGAAGCCGGTCCTAGTCGACGCATTTTTTCCCGTAAGCCTTCTTCGACCTTGTGAAGAATTTCTTTCGAAACCTTTTCGACTTTGGCCAAG
>DAIDJJ010000004.1:0-29503 GCA_027451385.1 Spirochaetales bacterium
AGGAAAAAAAATCCTATAACCTCAATACCTTAGCGGCAGTCTACGCCGAAGAGGGCCGGTTGGACGCTGCCCATGAAGTTTTTCTAAAATCTCTTCAAGTTGCCAACAGTCAAACCCTTTTGCCCTCCGATTGGTATGTGGTAGGACTTATGGCTGAAGGCTACGGTTTAACTGACGAAGCCCGTCGGGCCTATTTGAAAATTCCCCCGACATCCCTAGATCCGCTTTCAGTGTCTATTCTAGCCCAACGCCGTTTGGCAAAAATCCCCAACGAGCTCAAGGCACACCCAGGAGTCACCAAACCATGAACCCACCCTTATACGGCTTAATCGAAGCGGGCGGCACCAAATTTGTCTGTGCCATTGCCACAGGTCCCCAGGATGTCCGCGACGAAGTTCGCTTTCCCACTACCACACCCCAAGAGACCTTAGCTCGTACCTTAGAATATTTTCAGGATGCACAGCGTCGGCATGGAAGGCTAGCCTCACTGGGAATTGGGTGTTTTGGTCCCGTGGACCTCAACCCCGCTTCACCGACTTGGGGCTATGTGACCGCCACCCCAAAGCCTGGTTGGCAAGACACCGAAGTGGCGGGGTTTCTGGGTCGTGCGCTGGGGCTTCCCGTAGGCTTTGACACCGACGTAAACGGTGCGGCCTTAGGCGAACACCTCTGGGGGGCCGGCCAAGGGTTAGATAATCTCATTTATTTGACTGTGGGTACCGGGGTGGGAGGAGGTGTTTTACTCAATGGCCAGCTGGTTCACGGGCTTGTACACCCCGAAGTGGGCCATTTCCTCTTGGCTCCGGCTTCTACAGATAGCTTTCCTGGTCTTTGTCCTTACCATGGACACTGTGTAGAGGGCATGGCCGCCGGACCAGCTCTAGAAAAACGTTGGGGTCGCAAGGCTTTCGAATTGGAACCTTCGCACGAGGCCTGGATTCTTGAGGCGCATTACCTCGCCCAAGCCTGTTTGGCCTATGTGACCTGTTTCTCGCCTCAAAGGATTATTCTTGGTGGCGGGGTCATGGAACAAAAACAGCTGTTTTCCTTGATTCAAAAGCAGTTATTAACACTGAATCATGACTATATCCGGTCACCCTCTCTGACGCAGGAGGGTATCACCTCGTATATTGTCCCTCCCGGGTTGGGGAATAAAGCCGGCATTTTAGGGGCCCTAGCCTTGGCCCAAGAGGCGTTAGCGCGTTCTTGAACGGCAGCGAGGGCAACCCAGCACGTGGACATGAGTTTTACGTCCATCTTGGCGTTCAAAAACTCTAGCCGTGACCACTTCTGTGGGCAAAAGGGTTTGATGACAGACGGGACAATTGCGTTGCCGTTGCGGGGCTTTGTCCTTACCGGTATCGCAGTACGGACAACCGTAGATTTCCATGATTTTATCCGTTGTTGCGGTGGCAAAGACCGAAGAACGGACTTTTTGTCCCGCTTGCAGAACTTCACCACAAAGGGGACAACTCCGAACCGCACCGGAAGCGTCTGAATTCGGCACGGCAGAGCGTGTCGGCCGAGAGGTTTTGGATCGTCCGCTGAGCAAAAGAACCCCCAACAGCAAGGCTAAAAGCCCTGCCGCGAAGACCATGAGAGTTACCTCCACAGGTTAAATCACGAACGTGAAGGCCTGGCGGTTTTGATCCCGTTCCGCCACGATTTCTTCTAGGGTGAGCGTCAGGCCTGCAGTAAATCGTTCTGCTAATCGGCTCCAAAAGAAATCTAAACCGCCCCGGGGAACTTGCTCCCGAAGAATTTCAACAGGTCCTTCTAACGCGGCGAGAATATCCAGCACGCGAATTTCCGAGGGGGCCCTGGCCAAGGCGTAACCGCCGTTCGTGCCACGGTAACTTTTGACAAAGCTGGCCTTTCGTAAGGTCACCAGCAACTGTTCCAAATAGTGCTGGGGAATTTCGCGGGCCTCGGCGATGTCGCGAATTTGTAAAGAGCCCCCGGGATAGGTGGTAGCCAGTTCCATCATGGCATATAAGCCATACGCGCCTTTTGCAGAAATGGTGAACATACTCTCACCTTAATGAATCCCACTCCAGACAGTCAAGATTACCCTTCCGAAGAAAAGTCCGCCACAGCCATAAAATATTCCATATTATAGAAATTGCTGGCCGGATACAGCACCAGTCCATTCCCGACAAAGCGAAAATTCCGATCGAGAAGGACCGACCGATGATCGGGTGAGGCCATCCATTGGTCTAAAAGAGCTTGGGCCAACCCCGCATAAGTACGAGGGAGTAAATCGGGTCCGTTGAGAGTGTAACGAAAGCCGCCGCCCGTATCTTGGGGGGGGTAAACAGCTTTTCCTGATTGGTAGTCCAGGGCGAAGCCCCGGGCAATGTTTTCACCTTGAACCCCCCCCAGAATACCGACACGAGCTAAACGATCTTGTACAGTTCGCAAAGCGGCAAGGGGACTATCATGAGAGAAGTACGTGTAGCGAACCATGTCGTAGGCATGGGCCCAAGCCGCCTGGTCAAGCCTGGTACTGTGTTTTAAAGGGGGGACACCGTTCTGTTCACGGCGCAAATTGGTTTCATAAAATACGGCGGCCGTTAACAAAGCCTGGTCAGGGTTTTGAAAGTCTATCGGCTTTTGCACCTCGGGTCGCTGAAAGAATTCTTGAGCAGTGGTGGTTTGGTAATCTGCGGTGGTCCAGCCCCAGGCCGTAATTGCTAACAATAGCTCGATCACAACCAGCCCTCGGCGAAGTCTCATGCAAGCGCCTCCTTGCGGCAACTAGCCGCCCACTTACCTTACCCCTCGCTCTAGCCTCTGACAATGCCCAACCAAGACCAGCTGGCCAAAGTCCCCAGCTTGACGACACCTTGCGGAATTAGAATAAATAGCCTCATGTCCCCTGAAATTTTAGTTGTGTGTGCAGTGATTGAACGAGAGGGAAAAGTGTTGCTAGGACGGCGAGCTTCGGGCAGGTCTTTAGCTGGCAAGTGGGAACTTCCCGGAGGTAAGTGCGAACCAGGGGAAAGTGCCCCGCAAGCCCTCAAGCGTGAACTGCGAGAAGAACTGGGGTGGGAAACGTCACCTCAATATTCGATTGGAAAAGTTGTCACAACGGACCAAGGACGGTCCCTTAGTCTTGAGGCTTGGTACACCCTTGCCCCCTCGACGCCTCCCAGGGCCCACGTTCACGATGCTTTTGTCTGGGTGGATGTAAAGTTGCTTTTACAGAATTCAGAGACAAATCTCAGTCCGGGGCAACTGACTTTGGACGAACTAGCCCCTGCAGATGTTCCTTTGTTAAGAGCTTGGCTCGGCTCCTGAAAGTCAGTCTTAGTTCCCGGTAAGTTCTTGAACGAGGGCGTCAATATCGTCTTGACTGGTATCGTCACGCCGTTCAAAGGCCAGTTCTTCGTTGCTGGAACGAAGCTTATTCAAAAGTCCGTACATGAGGGCTAAAAGGGCTTTATTTCCATCCCGGGGAAATTTAGCCAGGAAATCCAAAAAATCAAACCGCGTAAGCTTTAAAATGATGCTGGGTTCCAAGGTTTTTACCGTCGCCGTCCTGGGTGACTTCAAAAACATCGCGGCTTCTCCAAAGATTTGTCCTGCACCAAGGGTATTGATATAAACGTCACGCCCCTCTTCCGCCATCGAGACTCCGACACAGCCCGTGAGTATGCCAAAAAAGGAAGGGCTCCAATCCCCTACTTTCACCACTAACTCTTCTTCCGAAAAGTCGAGAATTTCGCACTTTTCCCAGAGCCATTCTTTAGCATCGCAGTTTAAAGCTCGAAAGAATAAAAGGTGTTCACGTTGAGTTAGAAATTCAGATTTATTCGTCAAGGAGCGCATAAGACTAGTTTCAGACTTTTCTTAGCAACCTGCAAGACAATTACGAAGAAAATTGAGTGGAAGCCGTAGTTTTGAAGTGTTTGATTCGTACGGCGTGCCGCCACTCATTGAGTGTCAGTAAAATGAGGAACACGTCCATTATATTCAGAAGCATATACATCAGGGCATGGTTATGAAAAAACTCATACGTCTGAAAAACCATGAACCCGAGAAAGACGGCTATGCTGAGCGGATAAGCCCAAACCCAGCCTTTGATCAAACAAATGACCACCAACAGTTTTACAAAGGCATGACTGAGAAAGTACCAAGCCGCGAAAAGCGCCCCCCCGGGGGTAATCGAAGCCGTCCAGTGCTCCAGCCTAGCATGCCAAGGACCTTCAGGAAGCACCTGGAGAAGCGGGCGAACCACAACGTCGGCAGCCTTTTGCAAGGTCGCCACGGGTAACAACAACAGCACAAGGCCAGACACCAGTTCTAAAAGTGCATTAGCCCCTTTGAGGAGCAACCCCACCAAAAAAACTTTATGAAGGATGCGGTAGCTTCGAGAATTCAGGGGGGAAGGAGATGACATTTTGTCACTATAGTCCAGGTAAATCGTTCTCGACAAGTCAGAAGCTTTTTATACTGACTTTGGAATAAAAAATTTCCGTTCAGGAAACAGAAAATTCCTACTCAGGAAACGAAAAAATTCCACTCAGGAAACAGAAAATTCCTACTCGGGAATCGAAAAAATTCCACGCTGGGAATTTTTTGTTGCAAAAGTGGTTTTTGACGCCCAGTTAACCAGGGTAAAAGTAGGGCTTCAAAAGGCTGAACCAGCTCTTGCTTGGGGGGCACTTCCAGTGTATTTGTTGAATTTTCATGCAACCCCCAAAGCGGTGGTGGCTACATAGAAGTGAGGTGGCCCATGTCCAGATTCCTGTTAACATTTTTGCTCCTGGGGAGCTTGGCGGTTCATCTGTGGGCCCAAGCTCCTGAAAGAGTGCTTCAAAACTTTTCGCTGACGGATTCTCAGATCCAAACTTTGCAAAACATTATCGACCAAGGTCAACGGACCATCCTTGACTCTCGAGCCGACATTCGCGTCGACCAAGCCCGGCTAGCACGGTTAATTCTCGACGAACAGCCCAATTGGTCCGAAATTGAAAACGCTTTGCACCAGGACCTTCAAAAAGAGTATCAGATTCGTATTGCTTTGATTCGCCGAAACATCGAGGTACGTAATCAAATGGGCAGAGATACTTGGGTGAAGATTTTTCGCGCCGTGAGAGCCTTACATCAAATTGAAATCAGGGGGGAGGTTGCTCGAGATTACCTAAGCCCTCGGCTTGTACGACTACTTCGTGAATTCCGGTATTAAGTCATGTCAGCGCCAGTAATTGCCGAACTCGACGATACCGCATTGATCGAGCGCATCGTCCGGTTCGACGACCGGGGAGCATTTGAAGTCCTCATACTTCGACATTTGCCCTTAATTCGGCGCCAACTTGTGGTTTATCTATGGTCTCAACCCGAACTGGCTGAAGAAGCCGAACAAGAAGTATTATGGCAATGCTATAAAACCTTAAAGAAATTTCGCCAAGATTCCCGATTTACAACCTTTCTTTTCACTCTGTGTCGGCATACGGCCTTAAATGTGGCCAGGTCTCATCAAAGGACACGCCAAAGAGAACAAAAATGGTACCGGCGCGAATTGCCGGAGCAAGAAGTCCGGGAACGAGAAGAGGATCCCACCCACCATCTTTTAGAAAACCAAGAAAAAAGCCGTCTCTGGTCTGTGTTGGGACAGATTCCTGAACCAGAACGGTCCCTGCTTTACCTCAAAGAAGCAGAGGGGGCCGAAATTCAGGAACTAGCCAAAGCCTTTTCACTACCGGAAGGGACTGTCAAAAGTAAACTAGCCCGAACACGTGCCAAATTCCGACTTTTATGGGAGGTTCACGAATGAATGACAACGATTTTACGCTGGGCAAAAAACTCCAAGAAGCGGCACAAGAGCATTGCTCCACCAGGGAGGTCAACTTTGACCGACTTTGGAAGCGAACCAGAGTTAAATACTTACGCTTGTCTTGGGCAGTCTTGCCTTTGGCCAGTGCCGCAGCATTTCTCATTCTGACCGTGAGTCTGTGGCCCACATTTTTTCCTTCTGCCGAAGCTTTGGCTTATCAAGAGTCAGTCAAAAGTTTTGCCCAAGAAATCATGCCCACCAATCCAGAACCGGTGAGTGAGGACTCTGAGACCACCTGGACGACGTCCTTGCTCAACAGCGATTCAGACAACCAAGATTTTTGAAACCCCAAGGCAAGAGGCGGCGACAAACTCATAAACCGGCCACAACGGCCGTCTGGAGGATTTATGATAAAGCATCTTGGCCTCGTGTTGATTGCCCTAACTTCGGGAAGTTTATTCTCGTGCTCTAGCCCCACAAGTTCTTCCCAAACTATGGGGAACGTTTCAAACGACATGGCGGCTTTGGCGGCTCAACTGAATCAAAACCAAACCGACAGTGTCCAAGCTAATTTCATCGATGAATCGAGTTCTACCAGTGATTCCAGTGCAACCCTTTCAGGGAGTGTTGCCAGGTCCTTGAACACCTCTTTAAACATAACGGTTACTGTAACTCATACCAATCAAGTTACGAAACCAAATGCCACTTGGTTTCAGAACGGGGATTTTGTTCAAGTGACCCGCAGTTGGACCAATGCCAACGGTGAACAGGTCACCGATACTGTGACCCGCCCGTGTATTCCCTGGGCTCAAGATTTTTCCCCTTCGGTGATCTATACTCCCAATGCCGCCAGTTCAGGCCTTTCCCCTGCCGGCATCAGTGCTACCTATAATTCCACAGCCAATACGTGGACTCTTTCGGGCCAAGAAACAAAGACCGTGAATGGTATTCCGTTGGCTCAAGTGACTTATACGTGGACCTTTGCCTATGGACCGTTTGGCACAGCGGCAAACCGGGTAGGTTTGACCCAAATCACGAAAAAAGGCGAACAAGTAGGTCCCTATACCTCAGTTGTCAAACTGAATACAACGATCTGGTACACCTACAACGCTACTCTGAAAAAAGATGTGGAGTTTTTAAGGGTGGTCGATTTTGTGAATACTCAATCCATCGTAAAAAGGCAGGTGTATGCCTGGGGTGTGAATACCAGCTTTGCTTCAGCTGGGGCCACCACACCACCATTATGGGACTCGACCATTTCAACGGCTACGACGGCCTCAGCCCTCAGTTTTACCCCGACATTAGCACCTCTAGCCACTTCATCTACCAACCCCACGACGATAGATTTTTGGTACTACTCTGACCCCTCGGTATCCCTTTCCAGTCTTAGTCCCGTCTACAGCGGGTCAAATCTCAGTTCGTATCCCAAGCTTGATGTTTCCAAAGGAACGGGTTCGGTGCTCCAACAGTACGGTCCCCGAATCGCAGACTGGTATACGCCTATTTCCAGCTCTGGGACATTTACCGGCACGTATGTGCGCCGAGTTGAAATTACCCTGGGGGGAACCAACACCGCTGTCTATTACAGCCTAACCGGTTCAGGGGCGGGAACAACCCAGGTCAACACCATAAACACGCAGGTATTTCGAACCGCCGCTAACGGTGCTTTGACTACGACGAAGAAATTCTCGGATGGCATCACCTCTACCGTGACCATAACCCCCAGTTATGAGGCCAACGGGTCAATTTCAGGTTATATCATCGACCGCAACGGCACGACCTACACTGTGGTCTTTACTAAAGATATCAGCGGAACAGTGACTTCGATGTCCGTGACCGATTCAGCGACAGGGACCACCACCAACTTCATTCCCAACCCCGATGGGACTTGGACGGCTTCCTAAAAGCTCCGAATCAGGATCGGGAAGCGGAGCTCGGGAATTCCTCCTGACGCTCCGCTCCCCATTCTTCTCATATCTACTTTTCAAGTGACAAATGTCATTCCTGATTGACATTTTTGGACATGAAGAAAATACTTTCGGTATGCAGTTGTTTGTCAAAGACGTCGCGTCCATTTTGAATGTTTCCGAAAAAACGATTTACCGCTGGATTCAGAAAGGCTCCATCCCGTTTTATCGCATCAACGAGCAAGTTCGCTTCAACCGTGCCGAAATCTTGGAGTGGGCCACCAGTCAACGGATGAAAGTGTCCCCCGAAATCTTTGCCGAAGGCAGCGATGCCGCTCAACTGCCTTCCCTCACCGAGGCTCTCAAAGCCGGGGGCGTGGTGTACCGTCTGGAAGGCTCAGATGGTCCTTCTGTTCTAAAATCGATTACCGAAGTACTCAATCTTCCCGATGAAGTCGACCGTCAGTACCTCTACGAGGTTTTCTTAGCTCGGGAGTCGCTGGGTTCCACCGGCATCGGCGACGGGATTGCCATTCCTCACGTTCGAAATCCCGTCATTCTTCACATTCAAAAACCGACAGTCACCCTTTGTTTCCTGGAGCACCCCATCGAGTTCGGGGCCCTGGACGGAAAGCCCGTCGATACGATGTTTGCCATAATAAGTCCCAGCGTCCGAGCCCACCTTCACCTTTTGTCTAGGCTGGGCTTTGTTCTACGCGATGAAGGGCTTCGTCAAGCCCTGCAGGAACGAGCCACCCGTGAAACGCTTTTTAGTCGGGTGGAAGCCTGCGAAAAATCGATACCCCAGCGGTCGGCTCCATGATTTTTCTCGCCGCAACGATACTTCTGGCCCTGTCAGGACTTTTCCGTTGGCTTAATCCCCGAGGCCGGTTTATCCCCCAACTCATTGTCCTGGGCTTAGCGTCGGCGGCAGGCGTTTTGGTCTCGCTTTTGACCTTGGCGGGGCAGAAGCTTCCTCTTTGTGATGTCCCTTTAGGGGCCCTCTCAGACGTTCTCAAGTTAGACCCTTTAAGTGCGTTTTTTTTAATTCCCGTTGACGTGATCGGCTTTTGGGGCCTTTTCTACGCCCAAGGGTACTATGCCGAACACAGCGCCCCGGGCCAAAACTCCGTAGCTCCGGGTGAAGCCTCCTTAGGGCTCTTTTGGGGTTTAGCTTTAGCAGGGATGTCCCTTCTGATTGTGGCCCATCATGCCCTGGTGTTTTTGGTCGGGTGGGAACTGATGGCCCTATCGGGTTTTTTTCTCATTACTTCTCCGGATACAACCCCCGAAGCTCGTCGGGCTGGTTGGTTCTACCTGCTGGCCACCCACCTGAGCACTCTCGGCTTGTTTTTCCTGTTTACGGTTTGGAAAACCCTTTCGGGCAGTTTTTTCTTGACACCCCTCACCCTTCAGGCTTCCGGGCCACTGCTGACCCTATTCTTTTTGCTGGCCTTGGTGTCTTTTGGTCTTAAGGCAGGCTTGGTTCCCCTTCATGTTTGGTTGCCTTCAGCCCATGCGGGAGCCCCTACCCCCGTGTCGGCCCTGTTATCTGGAGTGCTCATCAAAATGGGAATCTATGGTCTGCTCCGGATGCTGTTTTTAGTCCCTGACCCCCCTGTACTTTGGGGAGTTATTTTTTTGGTGCTGGGAGCCGTCAGCGGTATTTTTGGGGTCGTCAAAGCCCTGGCCCAGCACGATATTAAGCACCTGTTAGCCTATCACAGCGTCGAGAACATCGGCATCATCGCGCTGGGTCTGGGCTTGGCCCTTTTGGGGCGGAGTTTTCATCAGCCTCTTTGGGTCACCTTGGGGTTAGCCGGTGCCCTTCTGCACGTGCTTAATCATGCCTTATTCAAGTCTTTGTTATTCTTAGGCGCCGGGTCCGTTGTGAAAGCCGCCCAAAGCCGCCACCTGGACGCCCTCGGCGGTCTCATGAGCAAACTCCCCTGGACAGGAGCTTTATCTTTTCTGGGAGCGGCGGCGATTACGGGGCTGCCTCCGCTCAACGGTTTTGTCAGTGAATGGTTCATTTTTCTGGGCTCTCTTTCAGGACCGTATGCCGTAGGAGCTCTCAGCCTCGCCACCCTATTGACCGTGACCGCCCTGTCCATGATGGGGGCCCTTGCCTTAGCTTGTTTTGTCAAAGTGACGGGGACCATGTTCCTGGGCACACCTCGGCAAGCTCGGGGCTTGGAGGCTGGCGAGAACCGCTGGATGGTGTGGACTTTAGTGGTTCTTGGGGGGCTCTGTGTGCTCTTAGGCTTGGTGCCTTGGTTGAGTGCCCCTCTGCTTGACCCTATAACGGCTGGCGTAAGTCCCGGCTTAGCCCTCCCCCTTTTGACGTCAGTCCCCCTCTCCTCGCTGAGTGTATTTACAGGAATTTTAGGGCTCGTACTGGGGCTTGCGGTCGGACTGAGTCGGCTTTTTCATCGCAGTCCCCGCGTGTTGACCTGGGACTGCGGCTATGCCCAACCCACCGCGCGGATGCAATACACTGCCGCCTCGCTCAGCCGACCTTTGCGCCGTCAGTGGCGGTGGCTCTTACAACTTAAGCCCCCGAAAACCTTTCAACTGCCGCCCTTTATGTTGAGGCTCAGGCGATTACCGCAGGGAATGGCCCAACAGTATGTCCTTTTTGTGTTTTTAACTGCGGTAGTGCTTTTGGCGACGCAATTTCCTTGGGCGACCTGGGCCAGCCTTGGGAAAGGGGGACACCCATGACAGACCAGTCCACCACGTTCAGGAGGCATTTATGTTCACCCTGATCCTTCTCGGGATCATTCTTACCGCCCTTAGCGGTTTTGCCAGTTTTCTGCCCCTGTCCCCACGTCGTACGGCGACGGTCACGGCGGTGAGCGCTCTGGGAGGAGCTGTTACCGCGCTGACCGGAACCTTATTGAGTCTGGGACAAGCACCGGTGGTACTGACCTGGCTAATTCCAGGGTTTTCGACCGTGTTCACCCTGGGTATAGATGGGCTTTCGGTACCGTTTCTCGTCTTGATATTTACGATCACACCGGCCGCCGGGTTCTGGGCTGTCGAGCATGGTCCCTTTACGCCAAGGGCCTCTGACCAACGACTGCAGGTGGCGTTCGGACTGCTATCAGCTGGTATGGCCTTGGTCACCTTAGCCCGTGATGGGCTAACCTTTCTCCTCTTCTGGGAACTGATGGCCCTGGCGGCGTTCTTTGCTGCCACAGCAGAATATCAGCACCCGGAAACGCGGCGCTCCGGCTGGGTTTATCTGACAGCGACCCATGCGGGTACCTTGGCCTTGTTTTTACTTTTTGCCCTCTGGAAGTCGGCTACGGGAAGTTTCCTGCTGGTACCGTCTCCAGCGCTCGACTCCGCCACGATGGTCACCCTCCTGACGCTGGGCGTACTCGGGTTCGGCGTGAAAGCCGGTTTGGTTCCTCTCCACTTTTGGCTCCCCGACACTCATGCCAACGCACCTAGTCACGTTTCGGCCGTCATGTCGGGAGTCATGCTGAAGATTGGGTTGTACGGAATTTTGCGTCTTATCCTGCTCTTGCCCAACCTGCCCGCGGTTTCGGGTGAGGTTCTTTTGGGCCTAGGCGCCTTAACTGCCCTCAGTGGCGTCTTTTTAGCCCTCAACCAACGCGATGTTAAACGCTTTTTGGCGTATTCCAGTATTGAAAATATTGGTTTAATCCTCATGAGTCTGGGCCTTGCCGTCACGGGCCGTGCCCAGCACAGACCGGACTTAGTGTTGTGGGGTCTTGCGGGGGCTCTCTTTCATATTCTGAATCATGGGGTGCTCAAACCTCTGCTGTTTTTGTCAGCGGGGAATATCCTTCACGCCACGGGAACCCGCGACATCGAAAAACTGGGGGGGCTACGCCGCGCTCTCCCCTGGACGACCTTGGCTTTTGTGCTCGGGGCGGCTGGTTTGGCGGGGTTGTTCCCGCTTAGCGGCTTTGTCGGCGAGTTTATAATGCTCAAGGGCTTTTTTATGTCTCTTGGACCAGGAACGGGAGTACTCATCCTCGGCGTAGCGATTGTACCAGCCGTGGGAGCCCTGGCGCTGGCGGCTTTTGTCAAAGTCACGGCGGGAGTGTTTCTGGGAAACCCTCGTTCGGAGCTTTCGTCCCAAGCTCGGGATCACAGTCGAGCCCTTCTGAGCGTCTTGGGGGGAGCGGTGGTGCTTTTGGGAGCAATGCCGTTTCTTCTCCTTCCCTTGATTGAACCAGCCCTGGCGTTATTTCAACCGGGACTGAGGCTGAACTTTCCCGCTGTTCCCTGGACACTTCTGAGCCTGCTTCTTTGGGGAACAGCCGTTTTGGCCCTAGCCTTCCGTTACCGAAAAACCGGCCCCACCTGGGACTGCGGCTATGCGTTCCCTTCGGCTCGGATGCAATATACGTCGGCTTCTCTGAGTGCCAACCTCACCAGCTGGACGCACGCTGAGGCCGACAAACGAGGCGAACCGCTCAGCTATCGAAAGCAAACTCGAGACCCCATCCTTGACCTTTCTTTATTCCCCCTGGTTCGTCGTGTGGAACAGGCTCTGGGCCGTTTGCACCGACTTCAAAGGGGCAACATTCAGTTGTATTTAGCGCAAATCCTCCTCTTTGTTTTGATTTTATTATTAGGGAGCTTTGGAAAATGAACATCCTGAGGATTGTTCTTCATCTCTTCGTGCTATTTCTTTTTCCGCCGCTTGTGCTCGGAACCGTGAACAAAACCAAAGCCTGGTTTGCCGGCCGCCAAGGTGCCCCGTTTTTGCAACCTTACTACGACCTAGTCAAACTCTTTCGTAAACACACCGTGCTGAGTAGCACAACGACTTGGGTCTTCCGGTTAGCTCCCTTGATTTTGCTTGCCAGTACCGCCTTAGCCGGTTTGTTTGTCCCTCTCTTTGACGTGTCCGCCCCCTTGAGCTTTTCTGGTGATTTTATTTTGGTGGCCTACCTGTTGGCATTGGGTCGTTTTTTTACCACCTTAGGCGCTTTGGACACCGGTTCAGCTTTTGAGGGTATGGGGGCTTCCCGCGAGTTAACGTTTAGCTTTTTGACCGAACCCGCCTTGTTCTTGGGCTTTTTAACCCTCATCAAAATTTCGGGTAAGCTAGACCTCAACGGTTTTTTACTTAGCCCTTACTTGCATTACAGCTCTCAACTGACGGCCCCCATTGTCTTAACCGTTCTGGGGCTCTTCTTAGTTTTTTTAACCGAAACCAGCCGTTTACCTGTAGATGATCCGGCCACGCACCTTGAGCTGACGATGATCCATGAAGCCATGATTTTGGACAATAGCGGGCCGTTACTCGGAGCCGTTGAGCTTGCCTCCGCCATGAAGTTTTTCCTTTTGGGCTCCCTACTCGTCCACATTGCCGTTCCGCATTTTGTCAGCGGACCCTGGGGAGCGGTCTTACCGCTGGCCGAAGTCCTGCTTGTGGCCGTCGTGGTGGGCGTATTGGAATCAGCTTTTGCCCGACTTCGCTTGAAGAGGGTCCCTTTATTTTTGACCGGTGCCGTCTTGTCGTGCGGGGCGGGATTTCTGTTGCTAGTGAGGTAAACGATGCCGTGGTTTCATGATCTTGAGAATGCCGTCTTGGTGATTGTCTTAGTCCTTAACCTCTTTGCCTTAGGGTCAAGCCGCATCCTAACCGTCATCCGCATCGCGGCGGCTCAAGGGGCCCTTTTGTCCCTTTTGCCCCTTTTGAACCCCACGGCAGGGTGGCCCAGCTTTGCGGCGTCGGCGGGAGCCATTGTTTTAAAGGGGTTTGTGATTCCGTTTATGATGGGGAGAAGTCTCCGAGCCGCAAAAATCAAACGTGAAGTGGAACCTTTCATTGGCTTTTTTCCGTCAGTCCTTTTGGGAGCGGCCGCCACCGGGATTGCCCTCTTGCTTTCCACACAAATCCCGCTTGAAGCAAGTCAAACGGGGACTTTAATCGTCCCTGCCTCGATTGCCACGATCATTGTGGGTTTTTTGATCCTCACCACACGCTACAAAGCCCTGACTCAAGTCATCGGCTACCTCATTCTCGAAAACGGCATCTACCTCTTTGGTTTGCTTTTGGTCGAAGCACTTCCCCTTGTGATCGAGCTGGGTGTGCTTTTGGACCTCTTTGTCGGCATTTTTGTCATCACAATCATCACTAACCGCATCAACGACACCTTTGCTTCGATGGACACCCGTCGGCTGGCGTCCTTGAAGGAGTAATAGATGGGTCTGTTGTTAATTCTTATCCCCCTGCTACTTGCGGGAGCCTCGGCCTTGTGGCCTTCGGAACGCCAGCGTCCGGTCTTTTTACCTTTGGCCAGTTCGGTGACCTTGGGTCTCAGTCTGACCTTGGCCTTCACACCAGCACAGGCCGCTTGGGGGGATTGGCTTGAACTGGACGCCGTCGGTTTAGTCATCTTACTGGCGGTACAAGGCCTAACCTTGGCGCTGTCGTTTTATGCGGCAGGTTACCTCCGTTACCGAAAAGAACGTTCCAACAAGGTTTTTGTGGTCAGCTGGCTGATCTTTTTAGGGTTGGCTTCCTTGGTCGTCTTAGCACGGCACCTGGGTTTGCTGTGGGTGGCCATCGAAGGGACAACCCTGGCTACAGCCCCCCTGATTTACTTTAACCGTACAAGTCAAAGCCTTGAAGCCACCTGGAAATACCTTCTAGTCATCTCGGTAGGAATTGCCCTGGCGCTCTTGGGAACGTTCTTTTTGGCCTATTCGGCCTTTCAAGCTGGTCTTACCCCCACTTTAGATTATCCCACCCTGGTCGCCGAAGCCAGCCACCTGTCACCCTCGTGGCTCAATGCCGCCTTTTTGCTGCTATTAGTCGGGTATGGAACTAAAATGGGTCTTGCCCCCATGCATACCTGGAAGCCGGATGCCTATGGAGAAGCCCCCGGAGCCGCAGGAGCTCTTTTAGCAGGAGGGGTCACCAGCCTGGCTTTTTTGGCCATCTTACGCGCCTATGGCATTGTCGCGGCGGCCGGGTTGAGTTCCCATGTTTCAGGGCTATTAACAGGTTTAGGTCTGTTTTCTATGGCCGTCGCGGCTCTGTTCCTGTTGGGTCAAAAAGATCTGAAGCGAATGCTGGCGTATTCCAGTGTTGAGCAAATGGGGATTTTGCTTTTGGGCTTGGGAACGGGCGGAGCTGCCCTGTGGGGAATGTTGTACCATGTTTTGACAAATGCCGCCACCAAGGGGGTGCTGTTCATGTCAGCTGGAAACATCCATCGTTCCTATGACAGTAAAAAAATTGATGTGGTTCAGGGTGCCTTACGGCGTTTACCTTGGACGGGAACAATCTTTCTGCTGGGCTTTTTTGCCATCACGGGTTCGCCCCCGTTTGGTCCTTTCTTTAGTGAATTTGCCATTTTAACCGCCTTGGTCCAGCAAGGTGGCTTCCTCCTTGCGCTGGCCTTTATCGCCCTGTTGTTTTTCGTCTTTTTTGGCATGGGCAAAACCGTACTTCACGCCCTTCAAGGGCCCGTGCCGCCAGGCACCCCGCAAAGTCCTTACCGCGAAGGTCTCCTTACCGCTGGGGTTCCTTTGCTTTTACTCCTGGTGGTTTTAGCCTTAGGGCTATGCCTCCCGACAGAAGTCCAAACCTGGCTCAAACAAGCGGCTCTGTCGCTGGGAGGTCATTCATGAGTTCTTGGCAAGACCTTGCCAATGCGGAAAGCCTCTACCAAGACCAGGTACCGCTGTTACCCCCCGAGGATTTTTTTGCTTCGGTAGACGAGCACTTAAGGTCCACTCGCGTCGTCGCGTACTTTGCACGTCCTGATGAAACCGGCCACGAATTGACGGCGGTGTTTGCCGATGACGCGGAAAACCGGCTTTTCACCGCACGAACCCTCATCACGGGAAACCAGATCCCTTCGCTTTCCTCACAACACCCTCAACTTCAGCGCTACGAACGAGAATTAGCCGAAGCTGGTTTGGTGTCTGACCCCACTTTAACGCACTTACGTCGTCCTCCGTTACCCGGGGACCCGGAACAGTTTCACCCGCTTCCCGGCGAAGAAGTCCACGAAGTCGCTGTGGGCCCCGTCCATGCCGGGGTCATCGAGCCAGGGCATTTCCGCTTTCAATGCCGGGGCGAAACCGTCTATCGTCTCGAAATCGCCTTGGGCTACCAGCACCGAGGTTTAGAAGCAGCCTGGGAAGGCGGTCCTCACCCTCGAACCCTACACTATGCCGAAACTCTTGCCGGGGATACTACCCTAGCTCACATGACCGCCTACGCCCGAATTCTGGAAGCTCTGGCCGGAACCCGGGTCCCATTGCGGGCCGAAGCTCTGCGCGCCCTCGGCTTAGAGTTAGAACGCTTAGCCAACCATGTGGGTGACCTCGGGGCCTTGGCTGGAGATACCGGTTACCTGCCGACCGCAAGTTTTTGTGGAAGAATCCGGGGAGATTTTCTCAACTTGACAGCCCTCGTCTGCGGAAACCGTTTTGGCCGAGGCTGGGTCATTCCCGGCGGGGTGGCCTTTGACCTCGACCAACCTCGGGTGGCAGAACTCCAAAAAAGATTAGAAATGTTAACCCGTGAAACCAGCCAGGCAGTCAACCTACTTTGGACCACCTCTTCGGTATTAGCGCGAATGGAGCACATCGGCCCCCTCAGCCGAGAACAGGCCCAAACCTTGGGGCTCGTTGGTCCAGCGGCCCGCGCTTGCGGCCTTGTCCGTGATGTTCGTTTTGATCAGCCCACCGGATTCTACCGTTTTCAACAAATCCCAGTTTCGACCTACGACACCGGCGATGTCTTTTCACGGGCTTACGTCCGTTGGCTCGAAATTCAAAAATCCTTGGCTTTTCTTCATGACCTTTTAAAGAACCTGCCATCGGGAGCCCTGTCAGCCCCCGTGAGAGAGCTTAAACCCAACCATCTGGCGGTGGCTCTGGAAGAAGCCTGGAGGGGTGAAGCCGCCCACGTAGCATGGACCTCTCCAGACGGCAAACTGGCCCGCTACAAAGTCGTTGACCCGTCGTTTCATAATTGGACGGCCCTAGAATGGGCGCTCAAGGGCCAAGAAATCTCTGACTTTCCGCTGTGTAACAAAAGTTTTAACCTATCGTATTGTGGACACGATTTATGATGCGGACAGATTTTAGGACAGGAGTTTGACATGATACGCTCTTTTTTGACGCGTTTGGCTCAAGGACATCGAACCATCGGTTATCCCCACAAAGCCCCGCCCCCGCTTTCTGACCGTTACCGTGGTAGACCTTATGCCGACACCTCCCGTTGCCCTCCCGGGTGTCAGGTCTGTGTGCAGGCCTGTCCCGTGCAGGCCCTCAGTCAAGACGGAGGTAAACTCAACGTAGATCTAGGGGCTTGCCTCTTCTGCACCGATTGTCAGACGGCTTGTCCTGAAAAAATCTTAGAGTTCACCCCAGAGTTCCGAATGGCTTCACGTCAACGAGACAACTTAATCGTCCCTCTCGATGAAAAAGGGGCCGTGATTCCCGAAGCTTTTGCCCGCGAAATTCGCAGGCTTCTGGGTCGCAGTCTGAAAATTCGCGAAGTGAGTGCGGGGGGGTGCAACGCTTGTGAAGCTGATGTGAATGTCTTATCGACTATAGGTTGGGATTGGGGGCGTTTCGGCATTCAAATTGTGGCATCACCGAGGCACGCCGACGCGCTTTTGCTCACGGGACCAGTGACCACACACATGGAACTTGCCGTTCAAAAAACTTACGCCGCCATGGCCGACCCCAAATTGGTCATTGCCGTCGGATCCTGTGCTATCGCGGGGGGGCCCTTTTCTGGCCACTCCAGTGTCCGGGGTGGCGCAGGGCAACTTCTTCCCGTCGATTTATATATTCCCGGCTGTCCGCCGCACCCTTTAACGATTCTTGACGGCCTGTTGCGGGCGTTAAACAAAATTAGGAGGCCGCATTGATTGTTCTCGGCTATATTTTTTCTTTACTCATTGGCGTAAGTCTAGGTCTCATCGGTGCCGGCGGCTCGATCTTGACCGTGCCCGTTCTGGTGTATTTTATGGCGATCCCCCCGGTTTTGGCGACAGCGTATTCATTGTTCATCGTTGGTACCACGGCCCTGGTGGGGTCGTTTCGCTTCATGCACCGCAAACAGGTGAGCTTTAAAACAGCCCTCGTTTTTGCTCTACCGGCTTTTCTCGCCGTCTTTTTTACCCGGCTTTGGTTGGTTCCAGCTCTGCCCCACGTCCTTTTGACCTGGGGGACTTTCAGCCTGACGAAAAATGTTTTTATTATGGTGCTGTTTGCTGTTCTGATGCTTGCAGCGTCGATTTCGATGATTCGGGGAGGACAGGGCCAGGAGGAGGAGCCTGAAACATTCACACCGAAGTACAACCTTCCCCTGATTATCGGAGAAGGTCTGGTGGTGGGTGTGCTCACGGGAATGGTCGGAGCAGGCGGTGGCTTTTTGATTATTCCTGCACTAGTGATGTTAGCCCGTCTCCCGATGAAAATCGCGGTCGGAACTTCCCTCCTGGTCATTGCGATCAACTCGCTTTTGGGCTTTTTGGGCGATGTGAGCGCTCATGGTCAGAATATCCAATGGCCGTTTCTTTTGGTCTTTACCCTTTTACCCCTTGGCGGCATTTTTATCGGTGCCGCCCTCACCAAAATCATCTCGGGGTCCAAACTGAAAAAGGGCTTTGGTTGGTTTGTCCTGGTGATGGGAATCTTGATTTTGCTCAAGGAACTGCTTTAGCTTTCAAGTTTGTCGTTCGAGGGAATGCTAAGGAGCCGTATAAATCGGGTGAAGTTCGGCTTCTAACTTGTCTTCGGCGATATGTCGAGCCAAAAATTGAAACTTGTGGCGGCAGTGCGGGCATGATAACGGATACCCGTTCAAAAAAGCCGTTTTTTGAGGAATATCAAACGATAGCGGACTGCCGCAGTTGGGGCAGTACTTCGGCAAGTCATCAAAAAGGCTTTTCATGGCAGAGCCTCCCAAGCTTCTACGATGAGGCGCACAATTTCCTCGGGAGTCCGGTGCGAAACCTCAATCTTGAGGTCAACCGGAGGCACGGCGTCGTTGTCAATGCCATAGAGCTTCAGGTACCGGTCGTGGTCGCGTTGATCCCGTTCTCTTGTAGTTTCTAGAATACCAGCATCCAGCTCACTCCCTTCACGCTGATGGATTCGTGCCGCCCGAACCTCTAACGGAGCTTCAAGCCAAACCCTCAGGCGGGCTTCTTTCCACAGCCAAATGGCCAACCGAGAGGCCAAAATGCTGGGGGCACTGTTGGCCCGTTCGAGCTGACGTTCGTCGACCAAGTAGTCCCACTTTGGGTCGTGCTCGGCTTCTTTAGCAATTTGGGCCAAGGGTAGGCCCAGCTCTTGGGCCAAGGAACGAAAGGTGTAATTGACCACTTGGGCCCCTAAACGTTCAGCCAGAAGAGTACTTACTGTGGTATTGCCACAGCCGCTTTTGCCAGAAACGGCAATTCGGACGAGTTTATTCGACATTTCTTGCCTGCTCACGGATATTTTCAAGGGCATCTTTTAAGGCAACTACCCTCTGTTGAACCTCGGGAAAGGTCGTCTTAGAGCCGATGGTGTTGATTTCCCGCCCCATTTCTTGGCACAGAAAATCCAGCCGTTTCCCCAAAGCGCCTTGCTCTTGAAATAAAAGCTCACAAGCCTCCAGGTGCGACTTGAGCCGGACCAACTCCTCGTGCACGCCCGAACGCAACAAGAGCACCGCAGTTTCTGCGGCGACCCGGTTCTCATCGACCTCGGCTGCCAATTCGGCGAATTTTCGTTTGAGTGAGTCGCGAAAGACATCTTCCATTTCGGCACTCCGCGCCGCGATGGCGGCTTGTCCATCCCGCAAAATCGCCAACTGCCCTCGGATATCGGCTTCTAGTCGTTCCCCTTCAGCTCGTCGCGTGGCGGCAAAGGCTGACCAAAGCTCTTTCAAAGAGGCCTCCAAAACCGTCCAGACCTCTTCGGGGCGCACCGAGTCTTCTGCCGAAAGCACGCCGGGACGGTCGGCTATATCGGCCCAAGTAAGCCGACCAGGAAGCTGGACGGCCTTTTGGATCGCTTGAAGGGCTTTTTTCCAAGCCTGGGCCGCATCCACGTCTACCCGTAGCGGAGCGGTACCTGACTTTTCTTTAAAGCGGACGTTGAGTTCCACCCGGCCACGAACAGCCTGAGCCGCCAACTGATCGCGGAGCTGACCTTCCCATCGGGCCAGGAGGGGCGGCAAGGTCACAAACAAATCTAAGTACCTGTTGTTATAGCTTTTTAATTCTACGGCTAAGACATATTTTTCGGCTTGAATTTCGGTAAAGGCAAAGCCCGTCATGCTGATCATAGGGTTACCCCTCCCGTTGTACGGCGTTCTAAGAAAGCTTTGCCGACTTTCCAATTGTCCCCCGCGCCCATGGTCACCAACAAATCCCCTTCGTGAAGGGACTCCAGGTAGTACGGCAAGGCGTCGAGGGGTTCTTCAAAGTATCGAACCGCCCCCCGCAAGGCACGCGTTCGGTCGTAGAGCAGACGGCCGGTGGTGACACCATCCCAGGTTTCTCGTGCCGAAGCGTAAATCTTGTGCAAAATCACTTCATCTGCGGCTTCTAAGGACTGGGCAAATTCGTCCAAGAGGGTTTTGGTCCGGCTATAGGTATGGCTCATAAAATCGACGACTAAGCGGCGGTCCGGGTAAAATTCCCGTAAGCCTTCCAAGGTCGTTTTAATGGCTGTGGGGTGATGCCCATAATCGTCCATGACCAAAACTCCACCGACCTCGCCAATCCGTTGAGAGCGGCGTCGGGACCCTCTGAAACTTTCCAGGGCTTGGGCGACGCGGGCCACTTCCGCTTCATTCGGCCAACGGCCCCGGTCGTCATAAAACAAAGAAAACGCTAAAGCGCAAGCCCCGGCGGCATTGACGATATTATGCCGGCCCGGAAGTGTCAGTTTGAGGGGGGTGGTCCAACCAGCCAAGGAAAACTGAACCAACCCCGGTTGAAAATCCACAGCTTTGACTTGAAAGGGACTGTCCTCGGCCGTTAGACCGTAGGTCCGCCAAAGCACATCGCTTCGAGCGGTTTTGGTCCGTTCTCCCAGCTTCACCGCTCCCGGCTCGTCGGCACAGGTAATGAGCGTGCCGCCAAGGGGTAAGCGTTGGGTGTACTCCCAAAAAGCGGCTTCGATATCGGCTTCGTCGCGAAAGTAATCTGTATGGTCCAATTCTATGCTGGTGCATAAAATCTTCGCCGGGTGAAAATCCAGAAAGTTTCGGCGATATTCGCAGGTTTCGGCCACAAACCAGCGTTTTCCCAGGCGGAGGGTGGCTCGTTCTCCAAAGTCAGGGACTAACGAGCCGGCAAGTACCGAGGCGTCCAGTCCTAAGGCGCGTACCACCACACCCGTCATCGCCGTGGTAGTTGTTTTGCCGTGCACCCCTGCAATCCCAGCGGCACCCTCAGGAGCAAAACGAAGTGAAAACGCTCCTAAGGCTTGGGTATAGGTCAGAACCGGGAGTCCGAGCTCGCGGGCCCGCACCAGTTCAGGGTGAGTTTCAGGGTTATAAGCCGCAGAATAAATGACCAAATCGGCTTGAGGGGGAACATTTTCAGACGCAAAGCCTTCAAAATAGGGCACCCCTAACGCTGCCAAAATCTCGTCTGTAAAAAACTTGTCGGCGACATCACTGCCGCTCAATTCGACCCCTTGGTCGACTAAGAGTTCGGCAAGAGCGGCCATTCCTGTTCCCTTGATACCTACCATATACACCCGCTGAGCGCGGCGCAAAAGCTCGTCTGAATCCATCTCAATACCATAAAGAGCCCATGGTGAATTGACAAGACCTCCGAGAAGCCTATTATGCTCCGGAACACTCATGAATCACGCTGACCTTCGTTTAGGAATCGTTTTTACCCCGCTCTCCCTCGCCCAAAACCTCGTTCGCCGATTTGGCTTGGCAGAACGGTGGAAGGCCGGGGCCACTCTGATGGACCCTACCTGCGGGGATGGGGTATGGTTTCAAGCCTTGGTCAATGAAGCGGTTTTGTCGGGTTGGACACCCGTGGCTCGCGATTTTGAACGGCTTTACGGTGTCGAGCGCGACAAAGCCGTGTTTCAACTGCTGAAAAACCGCTTTGCCCAACAGGGTTGGCCCTTTCTTGCCACCAACTTTGTTCATCAAGATTTTCTGAGTGCCTCCAACCTACCCAGGGTGGATATTGGGTTGGGGAACCCGCCGTGGGTCGGGTTTTCGGCGCTCCCTGATCACGAAAAAGAGCTTTGGAAACCCCTGTACCGCCAACTCGATCTGATTCCTGATGCCCGTGCGGCTCTTGCAGGTGCTGCCCAGGTGGACTTAGCGGCCCTGGTGACGGCTTATTTTTTGACGAATTGTTGGACGCAACAAGGCCCCACGGTCTTTGTTTTGCCCCGGAGCCTCGCCGTCTCTGCGGCTCACCGGCCCTTTCGTCAACATTATTCGGCGACGCTTTGGGAAAAACTCCCCCAAGCCTTCCCTGCCGTGGGGACCTCGGCGGGTTTAGGAGTTTGGGGGCAATCCTCGCCCTCAGAACCCACCCCGGACAAAGCTTGTATCGAGCCGATCACCAAGAGCTACGAAAACCCAGAAAAGCTTTTTGACCCAGTTCTGGCCATTCCGGTACCACCCTTAAGCTTGCCGCGCCAAGGCATCAACACCCAAGGTTGCAATGACGTGTTTTTCTTCGAGACCAAGCCCGAACATATCGAAGAGACTTTATTGCACCCCGTGCCTGTCGCGGCCAATTGGCAACCTCATCGAGAAGGGCAAATCCAGCGTTGGGTTCTTTTGCCCTATGACCGCAAGGGACGGCTATTGGGTCCCCAAGAGCTTTCAACAAACTTCCCAGGGGCTTGGGCTTACCTGTGTTCCCAGCAAGAGCGTTTACGACAACGTCGAGGAACACTGATTCGGAAACGGATTAACAAAGGGGATTGGTACGCACTTTGGGGTGTGGGACCCTACACCTTCCAACCCTGGAAGATTGTCTGGCCAGCCTATGGCCACAAACGCTTTACCCCAGTTTTATTGGGTCCCCAAGTCTGGGTTCCCCAGCAAGCCCTACAAGGCTACTGTGCGTTTTCATCGCGCCGCGAAGCCCAAAGGGTCTTTCGCTCTTTGGCCAAACTTCCCGTCGAAGAAACGTTGACGGCTTGGGAAGGGGCGGGAACTCCCAGCTGGGCTCAGCCGGGAAAAATGCGACATTTTTTTGTGGTTCGTGAACAGAGTATTCCGAGGGACCGTTCTAGTGGGCCCAAGTCAGGCAGAATTAGGGCAAGAGACTGAGGCCCCATAGTCGGCCCGTTTCTGAAGCTTTTTGGGACTCCGATAACCATTCGGCCAGATCAGGTCCCCTGGACACGACGCCTAGCTGTGACCATTTTTCTGACAAAGGAACCAACGTAAAAATCGAACGTTTTAATCCGAGGCGCTGACAAGCTCTCCAAAGTTCGTCTTCGTGGTCAAGAGCAATCACAACAATAGCGCAAGACGACAACAAAGCTGCGGCGACGGTTTCCAAGGGGTCCACTGCTGTATCCAATAGCTGGACTGCCAAGCCTGCTGAACTCAACCCTGCCGTTAAGGCGGAATACCAGGGTTCAGCCAAACCCGCCTCGGGGGCACCCAAGAGGGTAACGGCAGAAGGACCTCGAAGACTCCAGTCAGCAAAGTCTTCATACCATTCTGAGATGTTTTGCTCGCGACCCCAAGCCAGACCTAAGCGAGGAGCAAAAGCTTTCAGTTCGGGAAGGGCAAGGACTCGCTTTGATAACGGAAAAGGACCCCGGCTGGCATACCAAAGCAACGCCTGCTGTTGAAAGAAATCTTTTTCGGAGGGAGTTAAGGAAACCGAGTCTCTTAGCCCCTCGGTTTCTCCGGGGCAAGAAAACATTTCCCCTGAAAATAAAACTCCCGAGGTCTTTTCCAGAACCATCCCGGAACCTGGGCGCTGAGGGTCATCCCAAAATTCAAATTGCCAGGTTCCCCACGAGAGCGGAGCTCGGCCACTTACGTAATCCACGACGAGCAAGTCCGGGTTTTGAGCCTTTAACCAAGTTAAAACCTCTTGCGATTGCGGGTTCGAGAGCAACAACACAACTTTGACGGGACCGGGGTTTTCTTCTTCCAGCACGGAAACACCCCATTCCGGGTCATCCCAGGGGTCGATCAGGATACCGCCCTCCAGGTACCAGGCATTTCGGCACACACCCTGTGGGACAGGACAATTCTCCCAGCGCTCCAGTTCCCCGGCGGCCAGTTCGGCGGTTAACCGGAAGATACCCGGCCAACATGGATTCTCACTCGTCATACGACGATCTTACTCAAGAAAACAGGGCTTAATCAAGAAAATAAGTTTTTTTCCACGAAACTCACGACGTGTACTAGAATGAACACAGGGAGTACCGAACACATGAAACTTCAAGCCAAGTTGAGTTTCCTGATTCTGGGTGCCGTCGTCTTATTCGGTGCCGCCATTACCTTGTATTTTGCCCTATTGGCCCCAGCCCGTGAACTACGGTCCGATCAAACGATTCTTCAAGAGGCTTCCTCGAAGTTTTTGCTAGAACGTGCCATGTTGAACCGACTTCCCATGGTTAGCATGGCTGAATCACTTCAGTCTTTACAAAGCGCCCACGAGCAAACGGAGAAAGCCCTCGCTCGCATAAGTCAATTGGCAAACTTAAGAGCCGCAGCCCGAGAAATCTCTCAGGCCATGAGCATTATTGATACCCTGGCGCAAAACGCTCAAGACAGCTATCAAAAGGTCTTGGATGCCGCTCAAGCTGTCACGCAAGAAGCAAGTAAAGCCGGAATCTCGGATCGGGAACTGGTTGTTTATGACCTTTTAGTGAGTCCGCTGGTCCTCCACTCCGCGATCTATACCCCCTTAAAAGCAGAAGTGGAAACCCTCAGAAAAGCCCTGCAAAACGATGATGTCTGGATCGACAGTGCTTCCCAAACTCTAGAAGCACAAAATGAAACCATTCATGGGTTGGTTGATAAAGTTGAGAAAAACGTCTCTTCAACAGCCTTAGTTGTCGTGATTTTTGTCTTTCTCGCTTTGCTGGGAGGGGTGCTGTTTATGGCACGGCGGCTCTCAAAATCGGTAGCGCGCATTGCTCGGGAAGTTCAACTTCTTCGTGATGGCGACCTTACGCGAAAATTTGACGTGCGCTTCCGGGACGAGGTGGGGGCCTTGGGCCGAGACATGGAAGAATTCTTAGAGCATCACCGCAACGTGGTCAGGTCTATTCAGGCTGTCGCCGAAGAAAACCTCCGCGTAAAAGACGCCCTGGAATCCACCACTAGCACTTCAGAACAGGCTACCAAGGGCCTTCATGGTGCCGTCACAACCATGGACGAAAGTCTAACCTTATTAGAAACTCAGATGCAGAAAGTCACCGAGGCCCTCACTACCATTCGCGGCATCGTGGGGGACTTTAATGATGTGTTGACCGCACAAAACGGCAGTATTCAAGATTCCTCCGCCGCAGTCATCGAGATGCAGGCTTCCATCGACAGCATAGCCCAACTGACCAGCACGCGAGCACAATCTGTGTCCGGGCTTGTTCAAACCGCTCAAGAGGGGGGAAGTAAACTCGACCATACGAACGAATTGATCCGTGAAGTAGGGGGTTCGGTCGATGATATCCGGGATATGGCGGGGTTGATCCAGCAAATCGCCGGTCAAACGGATCTGTTGGCCATGAACGCCGCCATAGAAGCCGCCCATGCCGGCGAGGCAGGGAAAGGCTTTTCGGTCGTTGCCGAAGAAATCCGCAAACTCGCCGAGGCCTCACGAGAAAACTCCCAACTTATCGCCGTCAAACTTCAACGGATTGTAGATGTGATTAGCCAGGTTCTAGGTTCTTCTGCCGACACCTACCAAGCCTTCACCCAAATTCAAAAAGAAATTCAACTATTTTCAGATTCCTTAGACGAAATTTCACAAAGGCTGGCGGAGTTCTCGGTGGGGGGAAAGCAAATCAATCAGTCGATGGCCATGCTTCAAGGGCTAACGCAAGAAGTGGCAGAGCGTGGCAAAACGATTACCCAGTCCACCGATCATGCCCAAGGGGCGATGCAGACCTTAGATTCCGTTTCCAATGGGGTCCATTCAGCATTGAAAACCTTGCAAACTTCCGAAAGGGATTTATTCCAAGCTCAGGATCAAATCATTGCTTTGGTGGACCGCATTGCCGATGTGGCGGCTAGTTTGCACACCGAAGCGGCAAAATTTAAAACCGAATGACTTTGATCGATACGCATTGTCATTTACAAGATTCGATCTTTGACCCAGACCGTGAAAAGGTTTTTGAGCGTGCCCGACTGGCGGGGGTACAGGGATTTTTATGCTGTGGAACCGAACCGTTAGATTGGGAAGACGTCGCACAGTTGAGCCACGAACAGCGCGGGGTGGTGCCTGCCTACGGCATTCACCCTTGGTATATTCCCGAAGACCCCGCTTCAGCTTTCTCCGCGCTGGAGCAACGGCTCGTCCAGGAACCTAAAGCCTGGGTGGGAGAGATCGGCTTAGACCGAACCTTTGGGCCGCCCTTAGAACGCCAAGAAGCAGTCTTTGAGCCCCAGTTGGCGCTTGCCAACCGTCATCACCGGCCAGTGAGTTTGCATTGCCGCCGCACCTGGGACCGGCTTTTAGTTTTCTTGAAACGTTGGCCAGTCCCTGCGGTCCTTCATTCGTTTTCGGGTAGTGAAGCCGTTGCCCGACAATTGCTCGATCGGGGAGACTGTTGGTTTTCCTTCTCGGGTTCGTTGACACGGGGACGCAATGCCCGTTTACCAGCCCTTTTGAAATATTTACCTCGCGAGCAGGTGCTGATCGAAACGGATTCACCGGATTTAACGCCTTGGCCTGTTTGGCGCGAACGGCCAGGAACGCGAAACGAACCAGCGTATCTCATCCATACGGTTCAACACGTCGCAGAACAGTGGGCCTTATCGTTGGAAGAGACCGCCGTACAGCTGACAGCCAACGCCAAGTCCTTGGGCTGGACAGACATCGCCGAATCAGGTTAAGGACAGCTATGCTTGACCCCAACCTCTCGAATTCTCTGACTTCTTCAGCTTCATCGACTTCTTCGATAACCTCCCCCAGTTATCAAGACCGCTTTCAACGAACACAGCTCATTCTGGGCGAAGAGGCCCAGCGGCAGTTGCAACAGTCACGAGTTGCCGTCGTTGGCCTCGGTGCTGTCGGCGGCTATGCCCTAGAGGCTTTGGCCAGGTTAGGTATTGGGGAGTTCCTTTTAATAGATTTTGATGTTGTTCAAGCCTCCAACTTTAACCGTCAGTTGCTGGCCATTGAACCCAACCTAGGGCGCCTCAAAGCAGAGTGTGCGCGAGAACGGGTTTTAGCCATCAATCCAGAGGCGAAGGTCACTATTCGTTCTGAGTTTTTCCATGTAGAAGCTTTTGAACAACTTTTAGGGGACTTTGCCGCCGTAGAGGCCCACCGAAAACACCTCGTCGTCGATTGTATCGACAGCTTAAACCCTAAAGTTACCCTGTTAGAACTCCTTTTTCGCAACAAGATTCCCGTGCTTTCCAGCATGGGAGCCGCCTGCCGAAGTGACCCTCAAGCAGTTCGAATTGGTGACATTTCTGAGGTTTCTCTTTGCCCCCTAGGCTCTCGCGTGCGAGCCCGTCTCAGACGTCGGCAAATCCCCCAAGGAATTCGGTGTGTCTACTCAGTCGAACCCCCGCTTCCGCCACTCAAAAGTGAAGCCCCCTTATCCTTATCACCCGTTTCACGAGGGCGCCCTCGGCAAGCCATCGGTAGCCTTTCCTTTATGACGGGGATATTTGGACTGACTTTAGCTTCGGAAGCGTGGAGGTATTTGCTTTCCCGTTAAAACAGGTTACACTAAATAAGGATAATGCTTGTGAAGCCTGTAATCTTGTGCGTCGATGATGAAAAAATTATCCTCGAAAGCCTCAAAGCCGAACTAAGACGGGAGTTTGCGACAGACTTTGAAATCGAGACCGCCGCCGGTGGGGAAGTTGCTTTAGAATTAGCCAAAGAACTTTTATACGCGGGGCTAAGTCTTTTGATGGTTATTTCTGACCAGAATATGCCCGGGATGAAAGGCTCGGAGCTCTTAGCCCAGATCAAATCTTTATCTCCCGATACCCATACCGTCCTTTTAACCGGCTACACAGACTTAGACGCCGTTCGCGATGCCGTTAACCTTGCGGGTCTTTTTCGCTATTTGAGCAAGCCTTGGAAGTTTGAAGAACTCGGGTTTACCATTCGCCAGGCCTCTCGCGATCGTGCCCACCAACACCGCATCCGGGAACAAAAGGCCCGCATCCGCAGTCTTACCGATTCGATGATCTACGCCCTCGAAGCGGCCAATCAACAGTCAGACGAAGATACGTTTTCACACATTCATCGAGTTTCCTTGTACAGTGCAACCCTGGCAAAAGCCCACGGGCAGGATGACCTGTGGGTCGAACGCATTGCCCTTTACAGCCAGTTGCATGATATTGGCAAAGTTGGGGTAGCCTGTCAGCTCCTCAATGGGCCCGAACACTTTACAGAACGAGAAATTGAGCTACAAAAACAGCACGTCTACTACGGCCATGTCATCTTATCTGCGGAAGGCATCGATGAAATGGCCAAAAATATCGCGCGCTATCATCATGAGCGCTGGGACGGAACGGGTTACCTCCTGGGTTTGAAAGGTGAACAGATCCCCCTTGAGGCACGAATTGTCGCCCTAGCCGATGTTTTTGACGCCTTAACCACCCCGCGTTCATACCGTAAGCCCCTCAGCTTTGAGGCGGCCTTTGAGGAATTGCTCACTTTATCAGGTACAGCTTTTGACCCAGGTTTAATTGAGGTTTTTCAAACCCTGCGGGGAGAATTTGAACGCATACATGGAACCGTCAGATCCGATGCCCCCCAACTCAACCCAGGGAATCTGTTCAACCGGGACCTGCCGGCCACATCAGAAGACTAAAGCCCAACAGTGCGGCTAAACTTACCAGTTCGAGCACTAGCACCGTGATTCTGCCTCGACCAGACCGAACTTTTTGGCGACCCGACTTTTTCATCGCAATGACGGCCAGGGACAATAACGTCAGCGTCACCGCCATCCCCAAAGAAATGGCGCCCACCGAAATCAACCCTAAGACAGGTGCACCTAAGCCCAATGCAAAGAGAAGCACCAATAAGCTACCTGGACAAGGAAGAACAGCAGCAAAAAATAAAAAAGGTAGAAGCCGCCGCCAGGGTACAGGCTCGTAAGAAGTTTCGAGTCGGTCGTGCCAATCAAAGCCTAACTTCTGGCGCATTTTGTCCAAATCCGACAAGCGACGCACCTCTTTCCATTGACTGAGGCGTCGGATGACCAGCACCGAAGCTACCGAGACGACTCCAATCACGGCAAAACCTTGTAACAATTGCGTCGCTACCGCAAGGCTGGTCCCAACTGCCATCTGCAGGGCAAACCTCAAGACAAATAACATGATCGTCACACTGACCGCATGGGCTAAGGCAAACAAAAGCCCTACGAGGAAGCCCTGCCCATAACGAGCATTTTCAGACAGAAAATACGCCCCGATCACAGATTTTTGATGGCCGGGCAGTAAAACATGAAGAGCTCCGTATAAAAACGAGAAAATCAGCAATGTCCAGAGCGCCGGGGCCCAAGGGTGGGCTTTCAAATCACGAATGGCATGACTCAGTCCAAACTGAAAGGTCTGTTGGAGGTGAATAACTTGTGAAAACCAGATCACGTAAAAAGGAACGGTAGCTACCTCATTTTTGTTCTGGACGACTGATGGAGACTGGCCTGC
>DAIDJJ010000004.1:29513-41396 GCA_027451385.1 Spirochaetales bacterium
GGATACGGGAGCCACCGTCGTGGAGCTCTGGGGGTGTGGAGGGAGGGCAAAACCACGTTCAAAGGGGTTGGCCTGAGCCCAAAGTCCACCGAGCAAAGTAAAACCCAAAACGAGAAGAAACAAAGTCCGAAAGCGAGAAGTATCCGTCATGCTGAGCCAACTTTGGCTTCGGAACCAATTTTTGCTTCAGACCCCGCTTTCAGCATTTGTTCTAAACGTTTTTCGTCAAACTCTGTGCCTAAAAAAACCAAGGAGGTTCGCTTGGGTTCTTGGGCTTCCCAGGGGCGGCTGTACAACTGTTTCTGACTTCCTGCAACCTGGACCAAGTATTTCCAATGCTGGGCGGTGGGATCATCGAGGTATAGGATACCTTTGGACCGCAAAAGGCCAGGCTCCTCCACGGCAAACGCCGCCTTAACTGCCTCTAGTTTCAAGGGCTGGTCGCATTCAAATTCCCAGACCTTCACCTCATGATGTTGATCGGCGCGAAAAAAACGCTTTCCTGGCGCGGCTTGAATTGGCTCGGTACCTTGGGGACGTTCTCCCCCTTCCCCCAGAGCTTCCCAAGGGATTTTGTCGTTGGTTGGAAAAACAGCGAGCCCTGGTTTAAGAGCCTCTAGGCGGCGCTCGACAGCCGTACGCGTTTCCAACGAGGCTAGGTCGGTTTTGGTTAAAAGTGCCACATCCGCAAAACTTAATTGTTTGCGGACCAAGCCCACCTCTTTTTCCCGCTCTAAAAATGTAGTGGCATCGATGACTGCCCAAACCGCCGCTAGGCGAAACCCCGTGTCCTCGCGGGTCAAGAGTTCAAGAACGGGGGCAGGACTCGTGAGCCCCGAAGCTTCAATGATCAAAAGTTCCAAACCCGCGTCCTTTTTCAGTAGCTCTTTCAATGCCTTTTGGATTTCCCCGTCTCCGGCACAACACAAACAACCGTTTGGTAGTTCCACAACGGGTTTTTTGCGGGCTTCGACAATCTGGCTTTCGAGTGCCGCAGAACCAAACTCATTGAGTAGAACTCCTAATTTGCGTCCAGGACGCTCTTTGACTAGCCGATTGACAATCGTGCTTTTACCCGAACCCAAAAAGCCTGTCAAAACGATGACTGGCACCGGGGCCTCTGAAGTTTTCATGGAACTTTCTCCCAAATGAGATGTGCTTCTACCGGAATGACAAAACCGCCGTAATAGGCTCGGCTCGGATTGGGCCGGAAGCGCACGACAGCTCCGTCGGCACCGGTGAGGGGCGTCTTCTTCGCCCAGAGGATTTGTGTGTAATAGGAATCATCATACATCGCTAAAGTTAGCTCATCCCCAGGATGGATACGCCGGTGGATGGGAACAAAAAAGCGGTAGACGGCCTTGGTCCCGTCCGCAACCAGCCAAGTTTCGAAGTGGGACACGCTTTCAGGAAACAACCGTGCACCATTCCAGTAAACCCAACAGAAATAATGAAAATTGCTAAGGTTATCAAAATCCTGGTGTTGAATTGCCCGAATGGTTTGGGGGCTAAAGCGACCATCGTCGCCGTGAGGAAAGGCCGTCACAACGGTCGAAAACATTTCATCAAAAGTCCAAGTCGCCCAGAAACCTTCGACCACGCCGTGCTTGACGACAACATCGGCCTTTGAGCTAATCCAAATATGGGGGTGCGCCCAAGCAACCTGGGCAACCAAAAGTCCCACAAAACAGGCCAAAGCCTTGAGCTTTCCCAGCTGATCCTCCCGAGGGCTAGGGCCCTCCTCAAACTCAGGCGAGCACGGTATGATTCTGCATGAACTCAGAACCCCTTCACGCGTTTTTTGCTTCGACCACGCCCGGTCTTGAAATTCTCCTCGAGCAGGAGCTTGCCACGCTCGGCTATAAAGCTCGTCGCGAACTAGGCGGAGCCTTTTGGAAAGGCCGCTGGCGCGACCTCTATCGGGTTGCTCTTAGCCTTAGAACCGCTTCGCACCTGCTTGTCAGAATCAAGGGCGGAAAAGCCACCAGCTTTCCCGAACTTGAGACTCTTTTAGGAAACCTGCCTTGGGAACTTTGGTTACAACGACCGTCTCAATTCCGAGTGGATGCTTCTTGCCGCTCTTCAGCCCTTTACCACGAAGGTGCGGTCGAAGAACGGGTGAGCAATTGGATTACCCGACGGACTCAAGCCGAGCCAGCCCCCTGGGGTACTGAACCAGACCAGCGGTTTATCCTCCGCATTGTGCACGATACCGTAGAACTCAGTGTGGATGCTAGCGGGACTCCCCTGCACCGGCGCGGTTACCGTCTTGCCACTGCCAAAGCCCCCCTTCGCGAAAACCTTGCGGCGGCACTGTTGTACGCTTCGGGCTGGGTGCCTTCGGTCGAGGAAGGGGTGGGGCGTGGTGCGGCAGTTCGGTATAAAGCTCCCAAGTCTCCTTTAGTAGATCCCTTTTGCGGCTCGGGGACCATTCCTATCGAAGCGGCTTTGCTGGCCCGGCGCATTCCTCCTGCACTGGCCACCACCGACCGTCAACCTCGCCATTTTGCGTGCCAGGACTGGCAAGATTTTGAGGCAGAAGCTTGGAATAAAACCGTTGCAAGCCTTCAAGCTCATATTTTGCCCGAAAGTCCTATACTTATTTCGGGAAGCGACCGGGATGAGGGGGCAATTCACGCGGCAAAAGCCAACGCCCTCCGTGCGGGGGTCGAGGTCTCGTGGGAACAAAACGCCTTCTCGAATGTTGTTTGGAAGCCCGGAGATTTTGTCGTCACCAATCCGCCCTATGGACACCGTATTTCTGAAGCCAGCGACCTTCGTAACCTCTTCGCCGCGTTCGGAAAAAAGATCAGCCGCGACAAAGTCAACGCCGTCTGGTTGGATGGAACCGAACATGGGGAAGGTTTAGCCGGCGTTCACCCGCAAGAACTCCTCAAAACTAAAAACGGAGGCCTCCCCATCAGATTTTTGAAATATCCTAGGACAGAGATGAACTCCGAGACTCGGGCGGGGACCTAAAAGACCGTTCTGTTTCCGCAGTAATGGTGATGCCCCCCCGGGATTTTTGTGAAACCGTGACTTTGATCCACTGTGGCGACAAAGCGGCAGCGACATCCTCGGCGACTAGCGCCGAAAGGGCCTCACAAAAGTGTCCTTCATTGCGAAAAGACCAAAAGTACAGCTTGAGGCTTTTGCTCTCTAAACAATAGGGTCCGGGAATAAACTCCAACCGGATGGTTTCAAAGTCTGGTTGGCCTGTCACGGGACACAGGCTTGTCACTTCATCGCTTTCCAACACCACTCGGGTCACTCCAGCAGGTGTGGGAAAGGTTTCTAGCTGACGGCGAGGTTCGGCAACCTTGTGCCCTAAGATATGAAACGAGGCGGACAATTCGGAATTTTGTGGCAAATCTGACATGGAATGCTCCTTAGCTTCTCATATTCCTAAAGTCGACGCGGATTCCTAAAGTCGACGCGGAGGGTTCTTTTGAGCCCAGGCCCAAGTTTCTTCCCACTGGTGCTTTTCTTGGGAAAAATCCAAGATCCCGTAAGAAGTTGTTAATTCCGGTTCGTAGACCCAAACCGAGGCCGCTAAGCGGGTAGCTTTTTCGATTTGTTGTGCGTTGATCGTTCGAAACAGGTACTCCAAACCCAATGCTGTATTTTCGACAAGCTCAAGATGAAAGCCCCCCATCGCGGAAACGCTTTCGGCACTGGCGTGAGCCAAGTCTGGCTTGTGGCTTGTAGCCGCCGTACTCCCCATGCGATCGATCAAGAAGATTTCGTCACAGTTTTCATCTTCCAAAGCCTCCACAGGAATCGAGTCAGGCCCCGTGCCCCCGTCAAAAAACACTCCCTCCAAACCTTGGCCCATTTTAGCTTCAATTTTTTGTGGTGGGAAGACAATAGGAATAGCCGTCGAGGCCATTAAAACATCGACCAAACTTAAGTTTTTATGGTGGGGATGAAGACTAGAAAGCCTCCAAGGTTTTCCCGTTGCCCGGTCGACCACACAGAGCCAGGTGGGCAGGGGCAAATCCCCCAGCGTCGCAAAGCCTAAGCGCCGTTCCACGATATGCTCTAAAAGACGCCTTAAAGGCGAATTATCCAGAACACCACCCTGGGCTAGTGCCCCCAAACTCATGGTGAAAACGTCTTTATTCTTTAACCCCGACAACAAACCGTAGTAGGTATCTTCCCCAGAGTCTCCGGGGCCGCCCCAACGGAACTCTCCCCCTCGTGGGGCATTGCCATCGAGAGTCCTGAGAATCGCATTGACTACGACAGCGTTTAAAGCCCCTGAACTCGTCCCCGCGATCACATCAGGACGAATCGTGCGTCCCAAAGCCTTACCTTCCATTAACGCTTTGGCCAGTGCCGCTTCTTGAGCAATAAAGGCCGCCGCTCCGGCAAAAGCGAATCCAGTTTTCATGAACAACCTCTTCGTTGGAATTTCCCCTTCAATTTCACAGAGTTTGCTTTTGCCGACAAGGCCTCTGTCGAAACTCTCCAGGAGTCTGAACGATATTAGAAAAATTCTCATTACCGGCTACGGTTTATTGTTCCCATCTTCACAATAGAATGCTATACTGTCGATCGAGGTAGCAAATGATATTTCAACGTCCGTTCCGCGGGGGTGCTCCTGTTCCCCACCGTAAACAGACGGCGGAGTTGGCCACTCAGACGATGCCGGTTCCGCCCAAGGTCGTCATTCCGCTTCTTCAGCACACCGGGGTCATTTGCGACCCGAAGGTGCAGAAGGGGGATACCGTCAAGGTGGGACAAATCCTTGGCGACTCAGATAAACTCATGTCAGTTCCGATTCACTCCAGTGTTTCAGGAAAAGTCACGAATGTCGATTTAATGCTTTGGGCTGGTGGTATCCAGGTCACCAGCGTTGAAATCGAAACTGACGGTAAACAAGAAATTATAGAAAATCTCACCCCGCCGGTGGTGAACAACAAACAAGACTTCCTCGCGGCTGTCCGAGCCAGCGGTCTGGTTGGTCTCGGGGGAGCTGGGTTTCCTACTCACGTCAAACTGAATCCCCCCCAGGACAAACCCGTCGATACGCTGATTATCAATGCCGCAGAATGTGAACCTTATATCACTGCCGATTACCGGGAAATTCTCGAAAATCCCGAGGCAATTGTGGCTGGAGTTCAAGCTGTCACCACGCATTTGGGCATTTCAAGCGTGCTGATTGGGATCGAAGACAATAAACCCAAGGCCATTGCCCTCCTCAAAAAAGCTTTTGCTTCTCATAACCAGGTCAAAGTCATGCCGCTCAAAACCAGGTACCCCCAAGGTGCCGAGAAAATGTTGATCTGGGCGACGGCACACCGTGTGCTACCTGTCGGGAAACTGCCTGCGGATGTCGGGGTGATCGTGATGAACGTCACCTCAGCCTCTTTTTTGGGACAATATCTCAAAACAGGACTTCCTTTGACCAAAAAACGCCTCACCGTAGCGGGAAGTTGTGTGAAAGAGCCTAAAAACGTGGAAGTGCTGATTGGCACTCCGTTAGCAGATGTTTTCGCCTTTGCCGGCGGCTTTACCAGTGAACCACGCAAAGTCATTATGGGTGGTCCCATGATGGGAGTGGCCCAACACAGCCTGGAAACCTCGGTCGTCAAGCACACCAATGCGCTCTTAGCCTTACCCGCTCGCGAAGGAGAAGCCCCCTCCGCCACGGCGTGTATTCGCTGTGGTCGCTGTGTAACGGCCTGTCCCATGGGCCTGGCTCCTCTGATGTTAAACCGCTCGGCACTAAAAAACGATACGGAAGTGCTTCAACAATTTGACGTCATGGCGTGTATTGAGTGTGGTAGTTGTGCGTTTGTTTGTCCCTCAAAAATTCAATTGGTCCAGGGCATTCGCCTCGGAAAAACTCAAGTCCGGCTTGCCGATGCCAAAAAGAAGGCCCAAGCAGCGGCTCTAGAAAAAGCTCCTCAAGGAGGCCGCGCATGAACGCCCCGCTCCTCGTTACTTCATCACCACACATTCGTGCCTCCTCGTCCACTCAGCGCATCATGCTAGATGTCCTGTTGGCTCTTTTGCCTGCCGTAGCCGCCAGTGTTTACTATTTTGGACTTCAAGCTTTAGTTGTCATTCTTGTCACCGTGGCTTCGACCATGCTGACCGAAGTGGTGACCCGCAAATGGATTCTCAAGCGGGATTTTCGCCTCGGAGACCTTTCTGCCGTAGTCACCGGCGTCCTTTTAGCGCTCACCCTTCCGCCTTCGATACCGTTATGGTTGGCGGCCGTTGGTGGGATTCTGGCCATTTTCTTGGTAAAAGAGCTCTTTGGCGGTCTAGGACAAAACTTCATGAACCCCGCCTTGGGGGCGCGGGTCTTTTTGTTCTTGGCTTGGCCTGCGGCCATGACCAACTGGTCTAAACCCCTCATGGATGCCGTGACTTCCCCTACCCCCTTGGCCATTCTTAAAGGCAAAGAAGTCGCCGGTGCCGTTCTTCCCCATTTATCACAACTCTTTTTGGGTGACCGTGCGGGGTGTTTGGGCGAAACTTCGGTGCTTGCCCTGCTGATCGGGGCGGTGTATTTACTCATTCGCCGAGTTATTCACATTCGGATTCCGTTTGCCTACCTGGGAGTCGTGGCCCTCTTAAGCTGGATATTTGGCAGTCAACACGGCTTTTTCCAGGGGGATGTCGCCGCTTACCTGATGTCCGGCGGACTCATCCTCGGGGCTTTCTTTATGGCTACCGACTATGCGACACAACCGATCAGCATCCCGGGTAAGTGGCTGTATGCCGTAGGGATCGGCATCCTCACGGTAGTCATCCGACTGTATACCAATTATCCGGAAGGCGTCATGTTCGCCATCATTATCATGAACACCGTGGTGCCGCTCATCGACCGCCACATTGTTCCGAAGACTTTCGGAGGCAGCCGTGCGTGAAATCCTTAAACCCGCCCTGGTGCTTTTAGCCATTTGCGTGGCCATTGCCGCCGTTCTTGCCGTGGTCTACCAAGTAACCAAACCCATCATTGCTCAACGAGCCGCTGACGACTTAAAAGCCGCCATGCATGCCGTTTTGCCCCAGGCAGAAAGCTTTCAAGACCTTTATTTTGACGACGCCGATGCGAAAGTGAAAGCCTTTACCGTGACGCCAGCTCAGGCACAATTGGTCAAAGCCCTCCCCGTGGCCGCTGAAGGCGGTATTCAAATGCTGCAAATTTCCCAAGGAAAAAGCGCCAACGGCACCGCTGTAGGCTACGTCTTTACCTCGTTGAGTTCGGGTTACGCTCCCGATGGTGTCCATGTCACGGTCGGTATCGACACAACAGGAAAAATCACGGGGGTTCGGATTGGAGATCAAAACGAGACCCCTGGTTTGGGCTCAAAGGTCTTGGCCCTCGATGGTCCGTATTTAAAACAGTATAAAAACTTAACTCCGACCAGTGCAAATGGGTCTTACCTCACGTTGGTAAAAAACAAGCCCGCCTCTGCACCACCTGAACAAATTGACGCTGTCACCGGCGCCACCTTTACCAGCCGTGCCGTTTGGCGCGCCGTTGAGGCCTCTGTTGAGGCGGCCCACGCAGAAATGTCCTTAGGAGGTCAATCATGAGTACACAGGCAGAAGTTCCCTTCACCTTTGTTCTGCCCCAAGAAAAGGCACCCAAGCCCAAGGCCATCGTCATAGCTGGCTTGGTCAAAGAAAATCCGACGCTCAAGATGGTCTTAGGTTGTTGCCCGACGCTTGCCGTCACCACGGCAGCTCCCAACGGTCTGGGTCTAGGTTTGGCAACAGCCTTGGTTTTAACCATGTCGAACTTTGTGATTTCTTTACTGCGGAATGTCATTCCTGATAAAGTGCGCATTCCCAGTTACATCGTCATCATTGCCGGCTTTGTGACCATCATCATGTATGTGCTCAAAGCTTACTTTCCGGCGCTGGATAAATCTCTAGGAATCTACATTCCCCTGATTGTGGCCAACTGTATCCTTTTGGCCCGCGCTGAAATGTTCGCCTCGAAGTTTGGCCCGTTTTCCTCCGCACTCGACGGTCTGGCCATGGGCATCGGCTTTACGATCGCCTTGTTTTCGATCGCTACCGTGCGCGAGATACTGGGAAATGGGACCTGGTTTGGCATTCCCCTGACACCACACTTTTTCTCGCCAGCAGTTTTGCTGATTCTTCCCCCCGGTGGCTTTTTGGCCTTCGGTATCGTCATGGTCATTATGAATTACTTGACACGTGGTAAAGTGGGCGGGGATGTCGCGTGTGCTACCTGTAATCCAGATGACGGTCATTGCGCACCGGACTCCATTCTGGGAGGCAAAAAATGAGTGAGTTGGGTACCATTGTTGGACAAATACTCATCACCATGCTTTCGGCTATTTTGGTCGAAAACTTGGTTCTGTCGCGCTTTTTGGGAATGTGCCCCTTTTTGGGAGTCACCCAAAAGACGTCCACCGCTGCGGGAATGGGGGTGGCCGTCGCGGCTGTTTTGATGATCGTGGCGGCTTTGGCCTGGATTGTTAACGTCACGTTGCTTGTGCCCAACAACCTCGAGTTCCTTCAGACAATGAGCTACATCTTGATCATCGCGGCTGTCGTCCAGTTTCTTGAAACTGTCTTACGGAAGTTTATTCCCCCTCTCTACAAAGCTTTGGGGATCTACTTACCCCTGATTACAACCAATTGTGCCGTCTTAGGGATTCCCCTCATCAATACCCAGCGGGGTTACGATTTTGGTATGACTTTAGTTTACACCTTAGGCGCTGGCTTAGGCTTTGCCATGGCCTTGGTTCTGTTTTCAGGTGTTCGCGAACGGATGGCAAAATCCGACGTTCCGGCTTCTTTACAAGGTGTCTCTGGAGCCCTTTTCGCGGCGACCCTTGTTTCGATGTCGTTTTTTGGCTTTCAGGGTTTGTTTGCCAAATGAGTTCCTCTCAGATTGCCCCTTTGGAGGTAAGGCATGAATGAAATCTTTGTGCATTTTGCGGTTCCCGCTCTGATTCTGGGCGGTTTGGGCTTAGCTCTGGGGCTGATCTTAGCGTATTCGGCCAAGGCTTTTGCGGTTAAAGTTGACGAGCGTATCAAGATCGTCAGGTCAGTATTACCCGGTGCCAACTGTGGTGCTTGCGGTCAAGCAGGGTGTGAAGCCTTTGCTGAAGCCGCCGTTGAAGGCAAAGTGAAACCTTCGGGTTGCCCTGTGGGCGGTGAAAACGTGGCGAAAAACGTCGCAGCCATCCTTGGTGTTGAGCTAGGTGATACGGTAGCCACAACAGCTAGAGTCGCCTGCGGGGGAACAACGGCTGTGTCTCGCTTAAAGTACGCCTACGACGGCATCAAAAGCTGTGCGGCGGCGGGAGCTCTTCACAATGGCCCTAAAAGCTGTGCTTTTGGTTGCCTTGGGTTCGGAGACTGCGTCGCGGCGTGTCCCTTTGACGCCATCGTGATCGAGAACGGGGTGGCTCGTATCGTCGAAGAAAAGTGCCGTTCATGTGAAGCCTGTGTTGCCGCGTGTCCCAAGAAATTGATATCCATGGTGCCCCGAGGGAAAAACTTTGTTGTGGCCTGCAAAAGTACACAAAAAGGACCCGCAACCAAAAAAGCTTGTGACGTCGGGTGTATTGCTTGTTCCAAGTGTGTCAAAGTTTGTCCCCATGAGGCCATCACCGTGGCGAATAACCTGGCACGCATCGACCCAGCCCTGTGCCAAAACTGCGGGGAATGTGTTCAGGCGTGTCCCACCAATGCCATTAAAGAAATTGGTGGCGTTTTGCACGTGACAGAACAAGCGGTGTAAATTTTCCCGCAAAACTCCTTTACCTAAGTAAAAATTCATCAAGGCGTCAGATTTCATGACGCCTTGTCTTTTATCTGGAATGTTAAGTACACTTCTAAACAAGAACATAGTTAGGGGGTACTCTATGTATTTGTTTATCGTCTTGGGAACTATGTTGGTCTTGCCGATCGCGAGTGTAGCCATCGAAACCGTCCTGCTTGGCACTTCGCCCAACATCATCCACATTTTTGAGAATTGGTTTATCTTCTGGGCACTTGGGGTAAGGCTATTTGTCGCTGGATTTCGGCAGATCGTTCAGCCTTCATTTACAGCGAAGCAGATTTTCGAAATTGAAGATTCCAAAGCTCACGTCGTAGTCCAGGAATTAGGATTTGCCAATGTTGCCTTTGGTATTCTGGGACTTGTTACCATCTTCCAGCCGCATTGGATTTCCTCGGCAACACTTTGTGGTTTTGTTTTTTATGGACTGGCTGGAGCAAACCATATTTTCAAGAAAAAAAATAAGACAGAATGGATTGCCATGGTCTCCGACTTGTATGCCGCAATCCTATTTGGGATATTTTTGAGCTTTAATCTCTTGAAGCCTTAAGAAAATCAAATCTCAATTGGATTCATGTTCATTCTGCCCAGGTTCTTGTGGGTTTTCGGCGGTTTATGGGCGGCTTTACATTGGTGGGCTTGCCGGGTTATTCAACGGACCTATGTCGGGCGAACCAATTCGATGCGTTTATCTTTCTTGAAGCAGATAAACACAAATCCTAACCAACTAGTCAGGACAAGCAGGTTTCGGGTCAGAAGAGCTAATGTATGCCACCAGTTCAGGCCCGTAAAATAATCGGGGACGGGATATATCTGGGGAGTCAACACCATGGCGACAAACAGACATACCGCCGGCCACCAAGGCTGGTCTAACACGGCTAAGGCCGCCAGGGCTAACAACCAAATCATATACTGCGGAGAAAAGACCGAGTTAAACGCGACAAAGGCCGTTAAGGGGCAAAGCAACCAACTCGCCCACCGAGACAATGGCGCAGTAGGCCAGCGCCAGGCCGCCACCGTCGCCCCCATTACAGATACCAATACGGCTCCTCCAAAGAGGACTTTTGTCCAGGGGACCAAGGCAAAAGCCACGGGGCCCTGCAGTTCGTACCAGGCCGTTGCACGGACCCACGACAAGGGGAAGGCTACGAAATGATGGACTATCCAAAGGAGTGAGGCCGCTAAAGATTCCACCTGTAAGCCTCGACCACCTTGAATCAGCAAAAACTTCCACCAGGGAAGAAAAAAACTCAAAAGGAACAACGGGAGTAAGCCCAAAAGTCCACCACCCAAAAATCGTCCCAAGGCTTTCCGGTCCTGCCGAAAGGCCAAGGCGGCTAGGGGTAAGACAAATAGAAGGGGATACAATTTTGCCCCGATTCCCAAGGCTAAGAAAATCCCCGCCCCCCACCAGCGCCCGTGATACGCCAACAACACAGCGATTAACGTTAAGACAGCGGGCCAAATATCATAGCGCTGTAACAGAAAGTAGCTTAAAAACAGTTCTCCCCCTGAAAAGAGAACCAACGGAAGCCAAGACTTCAAATCGCCAGGAAAGCGTTGGACTCGCAAGGAATGCCAACCCAACAAGAATTTGCTCCCGACTTCCAAACCTAAAGCTAAAAGCATAAAATTGATCAGATAACCGTGGTCGCCCATCAACCAGGGGAGGAGAAAGATTCCCAGGGCATAAGGGGGATATTCGACAGGGTGAGTCACATACGGGAGGTGTCCCGCCGCCCAATCGTGGATCATCCATTGATACCAAGCGACATCGCCTTCATTGGCGGACTGGAGTCCCCATGCTATGAATACAGTGGATAAGACTGCCAGAAAAAGGACAGCTCGAGGGGTCCAGATAGACCAATTGAGGCGACTTTGCATAAAGCGATTATTTGGGCAGGGATGCCGAGTTGTCAACAAGAACTTGCCCACTCAAACTTGTTAAAATAAAGGCCGAACCATGTGGGGAAAAGTGTTACCCGTTTTGCTCGTTTTTTTCTCTTGTACTTCTTTTCCTGATTTCCCGCCGCATTTTCCTGATTTCCCACCGCAAAAAACGACACAAGTTTTTACCTTGCAAGGGCACACGGCCCTGC
>DAIDJJ010000005.1:0-40044 GCA_027451385.1 Spirochaetales bacterium
GCCATCGAGATCATCGACGGCTTAGAGCCTGAACCTCGCCGCTTTTATGCTGGTGTCGTGGGTCACCTGTCGCCCAGCGGCAATCTGGACACTTGTATCGCTATCCGCAGTGCCTTGAAACAAGGCGACACGATGATTCTGCAAGCCGGCGCTGGTATCGTTTACGACTCCCAGGCAGACAGAGAACTCGAAGAAACCAACGAAAAGATGCGAGCCCTGGCGCGAAGCCTGGGTTTGGAGGTGTGAAATGATTCTTTTACTCGATAACTACGATTCGTTCACCTACAACATATACCAGTACTTGTGTGAAATTACCGACGAAGAAATTAAGGTCGTGCGAAATGACCAAACGACGGTCGAGGCCCTTCGCCGGATGAATCCTAAGGCGATTATTCTCTCTCCCGGCCCAGGAAGACCCGAGGAAGCCGGTTGTATGATCGACGTGATTCGTTCGTTTTCGGGAACGGTACCTCTGTTAGGCATCTGTTTGGGGCACCAAGCCATCGGTTATGCCTTTGGGGCCAAGATCATCGGTGCTAAAGAAATTGTTCACGGCAAAACCCAACCCATTAGCGTCGACGGGAAGGGGCTGTTCCGCTCCATTCCCACACCCTCTGTTTTTACCCGCTATCACAGCCTCGTCATCGACCGCGACACTCTACCCGATACGCTGGAAGTGACCGCTACCAGCCCCGATGGCGAAATTATGGGGGTGCGACACAAAACCCTTCCTATTGAAGGCGTTCAATTTCACCCCGAATCGATCGCCAGCGAACACGGCAAGCGCTTATTAAAAAACTTTCTTAATTACCGGCGTGAAAGTTTTGAGTTCCAACCCCTTGTCCGCAAGGTCATGGCAAAAAAAGACTTAAGCCAAGCCGAAGCCGAAGCCTTCATGGAAGAGCTTACCGAAGGCAACTTGAGTCCCGCGCAAATCGCCGCCATTTTTGTGGGCCTTAGTTTAAAAGGAATTCACCCAGAAGAAGTTGCCGGGTGTGCCGCCGTCTTACAACGTAAGCGAACCCCCTTTCCCAGTTCGGTAGCTGGGACCTACCTCGACATCGTGGGCACGGGAGGGGACGAACAGGGAACCTTCAATATCTCGTCCATGGCAGCCTTGACAGCCGCCGCGTGCGGAGCCCGAGTCGCCAAGCACGGCAATAGAGCTGTGAGTTCGCGTTCTGGAGCGGCAGACTTCTATGGGGCCTTAGGCCTCAAGATTGACCTAAAACCAGAACAAGCTGTGCAAGTTCTTGAAAAAACCGGCTTTACGTTTTTGTTTGCTCCCGTCTACCACGGGGCGATGAAATTTGCCGGCCCTGTCCGTAAAGAGCTAGGGGTCAAAACGATCATGAACCTCCTGGGTCCCTTGGTGAACCCGGCCGGCGCTAACCGGCAACTCATCGGAGTCTACGAAGAAAGCCTAGGTCCCCTCCTTGCTCGGGCAGCCCGGTTGTTGGGTGTCGAAGATGCGCTGATTGTGTATGGTACAGACGGGTTAGACGAAATCTCTGTCGGAGCCGTCACCAAGACCTGGCGCTTTCAGGGCAGTGAACTGGTAGAAACTGTACTGGACCCCGCCTCGGTGGGGATCGAAGGACGCACCCTCGCGGACTTACGAGGGGGAACGGCACCCGAAAACGCCGAATTGGCCCTTGAGCTTGCCCAAGGCGCGGGTCGCCCTGCCTTACGCGAAGCGGTCTGCTTTAACGCAGGGGCAGCGCTTCACCTTGCAGGTCTGGCCGAAACCGTAGAAGAGGGCTACCATCAAGCGGCTGCAGCTTTTGCGGACGGCAGAGTTGCCGCCAAAATCGCCCAAGTCCGTGCGGCAACGCTGGCCTTTTCAGAATAAGACAACGTATTTTCACTGTAATAGTCTTAAGGAGGACATATGACCGCTTTAGCGATTCTTAAAAAATGGGTTGACTACAACGAACAGGTTAACCGCGAGGTCGAAAAACTCTTCGCACCCCTGGCAACAGGAAGCTCCCCACGCTGGGAGACTCCTGTCGGTTCCTTTTTTAAATCGGCCAAAGGGGTGCTGAACCATATCGCCTCGTCTGACCTGGCTTGGCTTCGCCGTTTTGCTGACAATGGTTTGGCCCCCAGCTTGAAAGATCTGGTCACTGGCTTACCCGAAACCGGTATCGGCAAGACTCTCTTCACCACGTGGGAGGAATACGTTACCTTGCGCCACACCTTGGACAAAGCGTGGAAAGTGTTCGCCGACGAAGTTCCCGAAGCCCGTTTGGAAGAAAACTTTACCTACACCAACTTTCAAGGGAAAAGCGTCACAGCCCCCTGGGTGGGACTTATTCTGCACCTTTTGAACCACCAAACCCATCACCGTGGTGCCCTAAGCCAGATTCTGGACGAATGGGGAATCGACAACGACTACTCGGGTATGACCCGAGTTTGGATGCTGTAACAACAGCTCGTCCACAACAAGGAGGAACAGCGTGACGGACATCAAACGCGACATCGTCGCCAAGCGGCTGGACCGCATTTCTCGCGAGGGCTACACTCTTGGTCACGCGGTCCCGGCGGCTCGTACCGTCCCGTTGGTTCCCTTTGATCGAACTCCCTTTGTCATCTGCGAAGTCAAACGCCGTAGTCCCAGCCGTGGGGACATTCACGCTGGACTGAATGCGGTGGCCCAAGCCCGACACTATGTCGAAGCCGGGATTCAGACCATTTCGGTTCTGACAGAAGAAGATTATTTTTCAGGCTCCTTGCAGGACCTCATGGAGGTCAAAGCCGCCTTTCCCCACATCGCCGTGTTGCGCAAGGACTTTTTAACTGCCCCCGAAGACCTCGAAGTTTCGTACCGGGCGGGTGCCGACGCGGTGTTGCTCATTGCGTCTCTGTTACCAGCCCCGGAACTCGCGGCGCTGAAAGCCTACGCTGAGACCTTAGGGCTGGCAGTCTTTGTTGAAGTCCATGATCAAGAAGATATTGCCCGGGCTCGCCCCCTCAAACCGGCGTTTACAGGAATCAACTGCCGCAATTTGGGGGATTTCACCTTAGATCGGGCCATTCCTCTCAAGGTGCGACCTTTTATCGATTGGAAAACCAAGCTTGTCTTTGAGTCGGGGATTTTTCGTCCCGAAGAGGCGGATTGGTGCGCTCAGGCCGGGTTTCAAGGACTTTTGGTGGGGGAAGGTGCCGTGCGGGAACCCCGACTGGCTAGTCAGCTGGTCAAGACGTTTTCTCCGCCCTCGGCACACCACCCTGCCGAACAGCCGTCCTTTTGGGCTCGCTTATACGCCAAGTCTCGACCTGGTCGTCCCTTGGTCAAAATTTGCGGCTTAGCCCACCGTCAGGACGTCGAGCTAGCCGATGAGTTGGGTGCTGACATCCTGGGGTTTATTTTGGCCCCCTCACCCCGGCGTGTGGAACCTGGTTTTATTCGCACGCTCACGACCCGTGCCCTTAAAGTCGGTGTTGTTGTCCTGGGTCAGCACGAACCTTTACCCGAAGAGGTTCGCGACTTACTGGACGAAGGTATCCTGGATGCGGTGCAGTTCCACGGCCAAGAACCTCCCGCCTTGGTGGATACTTGGGCAACCCGGGGGTACAAAGCGGTGGGCGCCGACACCCCGGCGGCCTTTACCCCTTACCTTAACGGGGTTGCGCCTCGCCTTCTCGCCGACGCCTTTGCCAAGGATTCCGAAGGCCGCCTCCTGACTGGGGGTACCGGACAAAGAATCCCAGACGATGTTCTGGCAGCCTTGGGACCACGCCCCCTATGGCTAGCAGGCGGTTTAGGACCAGACAACATCGCGACGGTCATTCGCACCTGGAAACCCGAACTCGTGGATGCCTCTAGCCGCTTAGAAGTTTCCCCCGGTCATAAGGACCCCGTCAAACTACGACAGTACTTTCAGGAGATCGACTATGCCTGTATTCAATGATTTTTTTGGACAGTTCGGAGGGCGGTATGTCGCCGAAGTCTTACGAGCCCCTCTGAAGGAATTAGAGGACGCTTTTGTTGCGGCCATGGCCGACCCTGACTTTTTGAAAGAGTTTTCTCAAATTCAAAAAGAGTATATTGGCCGCCCCACCCCGCTTCTCCCTGCCCGCAATGCCTCGAAGCTGTTGGGAGGAGCTCAAATCTACATCAAGTTGGAAGGTCTTGCGAACACTGGTGCCCATAAGATCAACAATGCCGTGGGTCAGGTGCTCCTGGCCCGCCGAATGGGAAAAACCCGTATCATTGCCGAAACCGGTGCCGGACAACACGGCGTCGCCACGGCGGCTGTTTGTGCGAAATTTGGTTTACCTTGTCGGATTTATATGGGTGAAGTTGACATACGCCGCCAACGCCCCAATGTCTTTTTGATGGAACTGTATGGAGCAGAGGTGGTCAGCGTTAAAAGCGGATCCCAAACCCTCAAGGACGCTGTCAACGAAGCTCTGCGCGATTGGTCGGGCAGCTTTCCCAACACCCACTACCTTTTGGGTAGTGCTCTAGGCCCCTCGCCCTTTCCCGATATGGTACGCGAGTTTCAAGCCGTCATCGGCCGCGAAGTCGCCCAGCAGACCCAGAACCTCAACGTCGCGGCCATGATCGCTTGCGTGGGAGGTGGTTCCAACTCCATCGGCTTCTTTGAACCCTTCCTCGATAAACCCCAGCCGAGATTGATTGGCGTCGAAGCCGGCGGCAGGGGGCAAGGTCACGGCCAGAACGCCGTCCGCATGAACGGAGAAGGTCGTCCCGGTATCGTGCAAGGCTACAAGAGCTTTTTCCTCTTGGATGAAGATGGGCAAGTTCAGGAAACTCATTCGGTATCAGCCGGTCTCGACTACGCCGGAATCGGTCCCCAGCTAGCAGCTTTAGGGCAAGCGGGCCGTATCGAGTTTACCTCGGCCACAGATACCGAGGTTCTTGAAGCCGTGAAGTTTTTTGCTCGACATGAAGGTGTGGTTTTTGCCTTGGAGTCCGCTCATGCGGGAGCGGCGGCTCTTAAACTCGCCCCTACGCTGCCCCGTGATCAAGCCGTGATCGTGAACATGTCCGGACGAGGCGACAAGGACATCTTTATCAGTGCCAAACACATTAACCCCGAACCCTGGTTCCAGTTCTTAAAAGACGAGGTAAAACGCCATGAAAGTTAAACTGATGGCCCATCTGGTGGCCGGTTACCCCACACAGAAGGCGAGCCTCGAAGCGGCTAGAGCCCTGGCCCGAGGCGGAGCCACATATCTCGAAGTACAGTTTCCATTTTCGGACCCCAGCGCCGATGGACCGGCGATCCAAGCCGCTTGTACACAAGCCTTAGCGGCGGGCTTTAAGGTCAGCAAAGGCTGGGAGCTCGTCTCGACCCTTCGGCAAGAGTTCCCCAACCTTCCTGTCTTTGTGATGAGTTACGCCAGCATCGTCATCGCTCGAGGAGTCAAAGCTTTTGTGGACGAAGCCGCACGACAGGGCGTGGGGTTGATCATTCCCGATTTAATCCCAGGGGCCGATGAGGGACTTTTTGAGGCCGGTCGTTTGGCAGGAGTCCCGATTGTTCCTGTTATCGTTCCCACAGTTTCAAAAGAAAGACTTCAAGACCTGTTGGCCTTAAAACCCGAGTGGGTGTATACGGCCATCCGCACGGGGATAACGGGGGTGCACACCACTCTGACTCCCGATTTGGAGTTCTTTTTAGCCGGCTTGCGAGATCAAACCAAAGTCCTAGCCGGGTTTGGCATTGATAGCCCCGAACAAGTCAGGTCCCTCGCCTCCTTTGCCCATGCGGTAGTGGTCGGCAGTGCCTTTGTCCGGTCGATCGCTAAGGCTTGGAACGAAGCTATCCCCGAGGAACGCCGTCTCGAAGAGTTGTCCTCAAGCTTAACAAAACAGGCGACAAGCCTTTCAGAAGTCTGAGCCAGACCGTTAATATTCTGAACCAGACTGTTAACGGTCCCAAGCTCGCCAAGCTTGGCCGTTGACTTCCTGAGCAACTTTGTCGATTATCTGGATCATGGATATCCTCCGTGTCGAGAATTTGACGAAAGTGTACGGCTCATTGACGGCCGTGGACCACCTGTCGTTTGGTATCCCTCAGGGGATTTGTTTTGGACTGTTAGGCCCTAACGGAGCTGGCAAAACTACGACCATTGAAATGATGGAGGGCATTCTAACGCCCACCTCGGGCCAAATATTATTCCGGGACCAACCCATCGGGCCCAAGTTCCGCGAAAAAGTCGGTATTCAATTTCAATCGACGGCCTTACCCGAGTTCATCACGGTCAAAGAAACCATCGAACTTTTTTCGGCTTTTTACCCCAATCCTCGCCCCTTGGCCGAGCTGATTGAGTTGTGTAGTTTGTCGGATATTCTTCATCGCGATAATCAAAAGCTCTCGGGTGGGCAACGTCAGCGTATGCTCTTGGCTTTAGCAGTGATTCCTCACCCCGAAGTAGTGTTTCTCGATGAACCGACGACGGGTCTAGACCCGCAAGCGCGACGGCACTTTTGGAACTTAGTACATCGGATCAAAGCCGAAGGAACGACCATCATTTTGACGACGCATTACATGGACGAAGCTGAACTGCTGTGCGACGAAATTGCCATTATGGACCACGGGGTGATTTTGGAACGCGACACTCCGGCTCAGCTTCTTCAGCACCACTTTGCCGGGGCCTTAGTCAAAATTCCCCAGGAGTCGGCGACCAACCCCCTGGAATTGCAAAAGCTGTCCTGTTGTCACGACTTAGAAATTCGTTCCGGACAAATCGAGATCGAAACCTCTGACTTGGATGGCACCATCCGCAGTTTATTGGAAGCGAAAATCGATTTGACCCGTCTTTCGGTTCACAAACCCGACCTTGAGGACCTGTTCCTCAAATTAACAGGGAAATTTTTACGATCCTGAAGGGAGAGGCCCCATGTTCCGCCAATTTCTCGCCATCTTTCGTGCCCGTTCTATGGAATTTCTCCGCGACCGAGGGACGTTCTTTTGGAACCTTTTATTCCCCATCGTCCTCGTCGCTGGTTTTGCGCTAGCCTTTGGCCAGCCTGATGAAAAGGTCTTTAAGGTTGGCATCATCGGCCCCATCACAGGGGCGCCTGCCATCCTGTCCTCGCCGCAATTTCAACAGGTAGCCTACCCGGCAAGCCAAGAACAAGAGGCTTTAAAGAAACTACGCCAGCACCAACTGGATTTGGCTGTTGATCCAGCCCAACACCGTTACTGGATGAACTCCGAATCAGGCAAGAGCATTCTCGCGGAACGATTGCTCGCCGATGAGTTAAAGCTCGCGTCAGCTTCTGTATCGGCTCAAGACTGGGCCAAAGGAGCGGTCACTGGTAAACCCATTCGCTATGTCGATTGGGCGGTACCCGGTGTTATTTCGATGAACATGCTGTTCAGCTGTCTCTTTGGGGTGGGGTATGTCTTGGTACGGTACCGTAAAAACGGAGTTCTGAAACGGCTTAAAGCTACCCCGGTTTCTGCTCTGACGTTTTTAGTGGCCCAAGCTGTCAGCCGGTTAGTCATTGTTTTGGGCACTGTTGTCGTGGTCTACGCCGGTACCGATATTTTTCTTCACTTCACTATGAATGGCAGTTACCTGGATCTCTTGCTTGTGACGGTTTTGGGGATTGTCTGTTTGATCTCGCTAGGACTGGTATTTGCCGCCCGCTTTCGTAGCGAAGAACTGGCAAATGGCCTGATGAACCTGTTGACCTTCCCGATGATTGTCTTTTCAGGCGTATTCTTCTCGTTGGAGGGGGCCCCTGCTCCCCTGCGAGCCGCAGCAGAGATCTTTCCGTTGACACACTTAATCCATGCCGAGCGGCAAATCATGCTCAACGGGGCCGGACTATTACAAATCGCGCCGGATCTTGGGGCTTTAGCCCTTATGACGGTGATCTTCTTAGCTGTAGCCGCCTGGCTTTTTAAATGGGAGTAGCCTAGACTTCTTTTCATGGCCGTGGACATGATATTAGCCGCTTCGCTTGGCCTAGCGGCTTTTTTTTCTTTATTTATTTTAGAGGCTTTATCTAAAAAAGCGTTCCACCTCATTCTCTTTGCCATCGGCTTCGGGACTGGAACCTTGGGCTTTGTCCTTTTAAGTTATCAAGCAGATTTACCGGCTTGGCTGGGCTTGGGTGTTGCCAACCTTTTGGTACTTTTCTTTCAACTGACCATTTCGTGGGGGTTGCGTGCGTGGGCCGGATTAGGACGTACGTGGATCGTTCGCTACACTTTGATTTTTAGTATAGCGGCGGTGGTTCTCATCGCAGGCATCGTGGCTCAAAACATTGCCGTGCGGGTGTTTTCCATGTCAGTTCCCGTTATTGCTATCATGCTGGGCATCATACGAGATTTACGACTTCGTAAACGACTGATCTCGCCCAGTGTGATCATCGCTTTAAATATTCTATCTTTCACAACTATTCTATTTCACCTGTCCAGAATCGGGCAACTGTCAGGTCTTTTAGGCAATATTTCTACTTTTCATCCTTTTAGCGAGCTTTCTGCGATGGCAATTCTGATTTTAACACTCCTTTGGGGAGGAGTTCTTTTGATTGCCGACGCCGATGCCCTCTACCTGGAACTCTACCGTTCCAATCAACTGATGACCAAGCATGCCACTACAGACGCCCTGACGGGGTTAGGAAATCGCCGGGCGTTGGAAGACCGAGCCCAGTACGAGATCAATCGGGCTGGACGCTTCGGTTCCCCCCTCAGCGGCATTCTCATAGATATCGATCATTTTAAGGAACTCAATGATGAGTTAGGGCACCTCAAGGGGGATGAAGTGCTTAAAGAGGTTACCGAAGCCATTTCCACTTGTCTGAGGTCGACGGACCAGCTCTACCGGTGGGGCGGTGAAGAATTCTTTGTCATTGCGCCCGAGACGCCCCAAACTGGAGCCCGCAATCTTGCCGAAAAGATCCGCCGACGTGTAGAAAATCTTGTCAGCTGTACTAAGCGGCCCGTGACTGTCAGTCTAGGTGTTGCCTTGTGGGAACGGCTCCAAGACCTGCCCCTGTGGTTAGAAAGAGCCGACAAAGCCTTGTACATAGCCAAAAATCGCGGTCGTAATCGGGTCGCCGTGGATACCCCACCCCGATCTTCGTGGATAGCCAATAAAATGAATTGGCACGCGGAATGGAACTCCGGCAACCCTATCATTGACGAAGAGCATCAGCACCTCATCACATCAGCTGACCAGATCCGTACTCTAGCCTTGCAAGAAGAAACCCAAGAACAGATCATTCAAATTTTCGAAGAGATCCTTGCCGATGCCAAGAGGCATTTTCAAGATGAAGAAGTGATCATGCACGACAAAGCTTATCCCGAATTGCCACAACATGCCGAAATCCACCGCCGTCTTTTGTTAAAGGCGGAAGAGGTGCGACAAAACTTGAAGTCTGGCCATGCTGGTCCCCTCGATGCCTACACATTTTTGATGTCAGAACTTCTTGTTGGCCATTTTATCACTGTGGATACACGGTTCTTCCCTTACCTCAAGTCTTAAATTCAATCTCAATTCTATTCCATCATGGCAACTGGTTCGGGCTTGCCTCCCGGAGCGTGAGCAACCCGCTTTTTGATCTTCAATAAAGCGACAGGAATGGCCAACAGGGCAATGAGCACGGTTACCAGCCAGAAAGCATCGTTGATCGAGTCAATAAAAGACTGCCCCCCGGCATGAGAGATGATAGAAGTTTGTGCCAGCGTCATTGACTGTGCCATCGTGGTTCCTGAGTTCTGCTGAATGGCCGAGGCCAAAGGTCCTACCGCTGAACGAAAAGCCGGCGACCAGGCATTCATGTTTTCACCAATAATAGCTTGGTGAAAAATTTGCCGGGTGTTGGTGATCGTTCCTACCACGGCTACCCCAAACGCTGCGCCGATCTGCCGGGATAAGGCGATCATACTAGAGCCCTGGGCAATCTTATCATGTGCTAAGGTGCTGACAGAGACCGCCTGAATGGTAATGAACAACATCCCGAAGCCCAGACCGCGAAGGACAATGGGCAACATGATGACCCATTCCGGCGGGTTAAACGAAAGCAAAGTATTGAAAAGAAAACTGATGGCTACGGCAAAGATTCCTATCAAGGCGGGAATTTTAGGGTTAATTTTTGTGGACATCACCCCTGTAATGGGCGAAATAATGCCCTGGATCAATCCTAACGGCAAAAAGATTATTCCCGCCTGAAGAGCGGTATACCCCAAACTTCCCTGCAAATACACGGGAAATAAGAACGATGACCCCATTAAAACCATACCGATCAAAAAAATCAGCAAGTTAGATAGTCCAAAATTCCGTTCGGCCAGCAAACGCAAGTTCAACATCGGGTGTTCAACCCTGAATTCCACCAAAAGAAAGAGAATCAAACTGATCGCAGAAATCCCAAAGCAAGTGATGATAAACGGTGAAGTCCAACCTCCCGTGTTCCAGGCGGCATTCCCATCAGCTAAGCCTAACAGAAAGCTGATCAAGAAAATGGCGCTAGTCAAAAAGCCCCAAAAGTCGAAATCGCCCACTTTGGGGTTGCGGTACTCCCTCTGAATTAACACTGTCGCGAGCATAGCCAAAATCCCAAAGGGCACGTTGATCAAAAAGATACTTTGCCAACCAAAATTATCCGTGAGGAGCCCTCCCAAGCTGGGACCAATCGATAGCGAAGCCGCTGCAGCAATACCATAGAAGCCCAAAGCTGTGCCTCGCTCTTTGGGCGGGAACTCTCGCAGTACAATGGCCATTCCCACCGGTTGCAACATGCCGCCACCCGCAGATTGAATAACTCGAAACACGATGAGTATGCCTTCATTCCACGCCAAAGAGCACAAAAACGAACCCGTGGTAAACAGGGCCAAAGCCAAAAAGAAGATTCTCTTGTACCCAATTTTATCTGCCAACCATCCAGAAAGAGGGAGGACCACGGCAAAGGTCAAGTTAAATGCCGTGAGCACCCACTCAATGATATCCAAGCTCGTTCCAAAGGAAGCCTGCATCTTGGGGAGTGCCGTATTGACAACTGTGGACTCAATAACGGCCATAAAGGTCGAGATGAGTACGTTGCCCAACACCCACCAGCGATACGAGGGGTGTTCGTGATGAAAGGCGGGAACTTTACCAATGGCTTTATGTCGAAGAGAATGGGCCATACGGGTGTCCTTTAGGGTTTAACTTCCACGACAGCAGACATCCCAGGGTAAAGCGGGTCTGTCTTGGTGTTATGAAGGTCAGTGGTTTCATCAATCGAAATCTTAACGGGGATACGCTGGGTGACCTTGGTGAAGTTCCCTGCAGCATTATTGACGGGAATCAACGAGAATTGGTTACCGGTACTGTCGCCGATTTCATAGACCTTTCCGTGCCAGGTGATCCCTGGGTAGGCGTCAATATGAATATCCACAGGATCACCGATTTTAATCTTGGCGATTTTCGTTTCTTCCAAGTTAGCCGTCACCCAGGCATAACGGCTGTTGTACACCGTCAACACCGGCTGACCGGGTTGGAGTAGGTCCCCAGAATGCAACCATTTTTTGGCAATCACCGCGTCAAACGGAGACGTCATGGTAGCCGAAGCGAGCATCGAGTTGATGTAATCGAGCTGACCTTGTGCCACTTCAATGCGCTTTTGCGCGAGGGTGGCGTTGATTTGCGCGTTATCATAGGCCGTCTGAGCATGCTCAAAGGCCTGTGTGGAAATAATTTGATGTTGATACTGACGAGTGGCCCGATCAAAGTCTGACTTGGCGCGGTCAAAGTCGATTTTGGCCATCAAAGCACTTTCTTTGGCAATGACCACGTTGGCTTCCGCCTGAGTCTTTTGAGCTTGAAGATCTGTGGCGTCCAGCTTCACTAAGACAGTTCCTGCGGGAACCAAGTCGCCTTCCTTGACGTAAATCTTCAGGATGTGCGCCATGATTTTTGAACTCACCGTGACTTTATCCCGATCTACAGCGGCATTATCGGTGGAAACCGTGGGGTTTAAGGCAATCCACGCCGTGAGACCGCCGCCAACCACGATAATGGCAGTAATCAGCGCGAGAAATCTCGCGTTGCTCTTTTTGTGCACGGGAGCGGGGGCTCCCTGTGTTTCTTTATTTTCCATAGATTTCCTCTCTTGTGCTGTTTAATGCGGTTTCTAGATCCAGTAAGGCGGTAATGTAGCTATCCTTCTCATTCAAAAGGTTGAGCTGAGCCGTTTCGTACTGCAATTCAGCGTCCTGTACTTCCAAAAAGCTTTTGGCACCAGTCTTGTACGCTTCATCGGTAAGCTGGTACGCCTTTTGCGCCACAGCGACATTCGCTTCTTGACTACTCAGAGCAACCACGGCTGTGTTCAGGCGAGCGACATCCGTGACCACTTGCGAGCGAGCCGTTTGTTCCAGTTCTGCCAACTGCAACTTGGCGGCTTTTACAGCGTCAGAGGCATCCTGGCGCTGATTGTCCGCCTGTGAGGTCGGAATCAACGCATCTAATTGCCAATTCAGCAAGACCGTAAAGCTACCCGTCTGTTGAAGCCAACTCGACCCTTGGTCCCATTTCGAATAAAAATATCCGTTCAGGGTCGGGTCTGCGCTATAAGATAGGATGAGCGAAGGCCATAAAGAACCGTTGGCGATATTGCGATAACCGTCAGCCGCTTTAACATGGCCTTCGGCCGCCTGAAGGTCCCACCTTCGGTCAATAAACTTATCTGCCAGCGTCTGAGCATTCAGCGTTGGTAAGTTCGACGGTACATCCAAAGTCCCCGAAAGTTTGAGCTTGGGGTCGCTGTCTCGTCCCAAGAGGTTTTCGAACGCAAACAAAACTTGCTGATAATTGACTTGAAGGTTATCTAGTGCCGGCTTTCTGTTTTCGTAGGCAACTTGCGATTGCAACATGGTCAGTTCAGGGGCTAGTCCCGCGTTGTAGTTGACTTGTGCCTGGCGATACCGTTCCTTGGCGTTGGCCAAGTCCGCTTCGGTCACTTTTATCGTTTCTTGTAGTACCAATAACTGATAAAAAAGTTTTTTAACTTCGGTCGACAAGTTCTGCCTTGCTTCTGCCAGAGAGATTTTCGCGTTGTTGTAATCGATGAGCGTTTGGTCAACCGCTGAGAACATGGCGGGAGACAAGGCCAATTGAGCCTTGAAACTGGTAAGGATGTTATCGTTCGTCGGCACGAGCCAAAGTAACTGAGGCGGAGATGTGGGAATTATCCCTATGGGACGTTCGCTAGCCGTCACATCATTCAGCCGCATATACCCCCCGCTCACCGAAACCGACGGGTAGAACTTATTCCAGGCCAAATCGTGGTCTCGTTTTTTAATTTGCGTCGCAACATCCGCCGCTTTTAACCCGAGGTTGTTGTTCAAAGCCTCTTCAACAGCTTGATGGACGGTGAGTGGAGCTTCTGCCCAGGCAAACAACCCCGTGACAAGAAACAAAGCGGTGAAAAGCAGTTTGGTCATACGTGTTCCTTCCCCGACCCCGCAGAGACGGCATCGGGCTGACTAACAAAACATTCATAAGGTTGAAAAAACGCCTTGAGTGTGGCTTCTAAGTACCGGCGATTTTCTTCGAGTTCGCCAGGATAGGTGCGAACCAGAAACTTCACGAGGGATACCAAGCTGGTCGCAAAGCGGTACTCAGGAAAGGTCAGAAGTTCGCGAAGATGGGGAACTTGAACGGCGAGTCGTTGCAATATTCCTTCGACATGATCGATCACCATCCGGCGGGAGTCTTTTTGCAGTTCCCGATGAAGGGCCAGGGCATCTTCCCGAGACAAGCTGGTCGACACTTCCGCCATAAAATCTTCCCATAAGCCCGAAAGCTTATCGAAGGTTTCGAGAAGATTCGTCAAAAGAAGGCGAAGAACCTCCAAGGGCTCGGAATCAGGACGAACTTTTTCCTTCAAGTTTTTTTGAAACGACTCTAACCCCAGTTTTCTTCCAGCCAGAAAAAGGTCTTTTTTTGTGCGGAAGTAATTATAGAGATTCCCGACACTGGTTCCGGCTTCGACCGCCACCTGCTTCATACTGACAGCCAGGTAACCATTTTTTAGGAAGAGTTGGTGGGCAGCTTCTAAGATCTTGGCTTCAAGATCAGGGATTTTCTTTGGCATTTTTCTGAACCTACGTTCATTGAACGTGAGTTCAATATAATAATCTGGTTATTGACCGTCAAGGGCCTTTATTGTCCAGAATTTGACAATTCTTCGTCGTAGTCATTTCCTGAGAAGCCAGCTATACTTAACTTATTGACGAGGAGAGAAGTATGCAAAAAAATGCCGATATCGGCCTGATCGGACTGGCCGTCATGGGACAAAACCTTGTCCTGAATATGTGTGATCATGGTTATACCGTCGCGGTATTCAATCGAACAGTCAGCAAGGTGGATGAATTTCTCAATGACGCCGGAAAAGGCCGCTCGGAACTCATTGGCGCCCATTCCATGGAAGAGTTTATGGCTGCCCTCAAGCGACCCCGCAAAGTCATGCTGATGGTAAAAGCCGGAGAAGTCGTAGACCAGTTTATTGAGTTGGTCCTTCCCTTCCTGGAAAAAGGCGACATCCTCATCGATGGTGGCAACAGCCACTTCCCCGATACAAACCGTAGAGCAAAAGCCCTTGCTGAAAAAGGAATCCTCTTTGTGGGAACAGGCGTTTCAGGTGGTGAAGAAGGTGCCCGCAATGGCCCTAGCTTAATGCCAGGCGGAAACCCCGAAGCTTGGCCGCACGTCAAGCCTATATTTCAGGCGATTGCCGCTAAAACTGACCAAGGGGAACCTTGTTGTGATTGGGTAGGGGAAACCGGTGCCGGTCACTACGTGAAAATGGTTCATAACGGCATTGAATACGGCGATATGCAGCTGATCGCCGAAGCCTACCACCTGATGAAGTCGTACTTAGGTCTTTCACACCAAGAAATGCGCCAGACCTTTCTCGAATGGAACAAAGGGGAGTTGGACAGCTACCTTATCGAAATCGCCGCCAACATCTTCGGTTACCAAGACACCGACGGTTCTCCCTTGTTAGAAAAGATTCTGGATGCCGCTGGTCAAAAGGGTACCGGTAAGTGGACCTCTGTGGACGCCCTCGATATGGGGGTACCTGTTACTTTGATCGCCGAAGCTGTTTTTGCCCGCGCCCTGTCGGCCCTAAAGGAAGAAAGAGTCCATGCGGAGAAGGTTTTGGCACTACCTCCCCTCCCCGCGTTCTCGGGCGATAAAAAGGCCTTTTTGAATGACTTAAAAGAAGCCCTTTTAGCTTCAAAACTCGTATCATACGCCCAAGGCTTTATGCTCATGCGAGAAGCCGCCAAAGAATACGGCTGGAAGCTGAATTATGGTTCTGTCGCTCTGATGTGGCGCGGTGGTTGTATCATCCGCAGTGTTTTCTTAGGAAAAATCAAAGAAGCGTTTGATAAAAACCCTCAGCTCAATAGCCTTGTTCTGGACGACTACTTCAAAGCCATTCTGGTTCGTGCTCAGGGAGCTTGGCGCCGGGTGATTGCCGCTTCCGTCACGGCCGGAATCCCCCTTCCCGCCATGAGTACAGCCCTCGCTTTTTTTGACGGTTACCGTACTGGACGTCTTCCGGCCAACATGTTGCAAGCCTTGCGGGATTATTTTGGGGCTCATACCTATGAGCGCACCGACAAACCCCGAGGACAATTCTTCCATACCAATTGGACAGGAACTGGTGGAAATGTCAGCTCGTCGACATATAATGCTTAAGAAGACGTTCTACGTTTAAGAACGTAACAGCAAAGGAGGCGACATGTCCCAAAACGATGTGCCCAAAAAAGACTACGAAAAACAACTTGAGGTTTACAACACGGAACTTGTGAAGTTCCAAGAATGGGTAAAAGCCAAAAAGTTAAAAGTCTTGGTCATCTTTGAAGGACGTGACGCCGCCGGCAAAGGCGGTACCATCAAAGCGTTAACCGCGCCGCTCAATCCGCGCTCTGTACGTGTGACGGCTTTGCCGGCCCCTACCGAACGAGAACAAACCCAATGGTACTTTCAACGCTACGTCGCTCACCTCCCCGCCGGCGGAGAAATCGTGGTCTTTGACCGCAGTTGGTACAATCGCGCTGGTGTGGAGCGGGTCATGGGCTTTTGTACCGACGAAGAGTACCACGAGTTTGCTCGTTCTGTGCCTGAATTCGAACGAATGTTAGTGCGTTCAGGTATATTGCTTTTAAAATATTGGCTGTCGGTAAGTGACGAAGAGCAAGAGAAACGATTCCAAGAACGTTTGGATGACCCTGCTAAACGCTGGAAGCTCAGCCCGATGGACTTGAGTGCCCGATCGCGCTGGGTGGATTATTCTAAGGCAAAGGATGCCATGCTCACCTTTAGTCACATTCCGGAAGCGCCTTGGTACGAAGTCTCCAGCGACCTCAAACGAGCCGCCCACCTCAATGTGATTCATCACTTTTTAAGCCAAATCCCCTACCAAGATTTGACCCCCGAAAAACTCAAATTACCCAAACGTCAGGACGCCAAAGACTATGTCCGGCCCCCGCTATCTAGCTTGAACTTTATTCCCCAGCCTTGGCCTCGAACAGAATCCGTTCAGCCCGAAGAACCAAAAGCCACGGAATCCAGCACAAGTTCTGCGAAGACTGGATCAAAGAGTCAAAAAAAACATAAGAAATCGTAAGGCAAGCCGAGTTATCTCGACCCGCCTTAGTTTCGGGTTACAGCGTGACGCTTCGGGTTACAGCGTGACGCTGATTTTCCCGTTGTTCACTTCAACCGGCCAAACTTTCAAGTTACGTACTTCGGCATTGCCACAAGACCCTGTTTTGGCATCAAAGACAAAGGAATGCAGGGGACAAGTCAGCTTACCGCTAATAAACTGACAGTCCACCATGGGGCCGCCCCGATGGGGACAACGGCTTTCCCCCGCCGCCCACCGGCCGTCACGACCATGAAAGACGACGATGTCCCCCCAGGGTGTCGCAAATAAACGGTTTTCCCCTTCAGGAACTTCATCGATCGTACCCAATTCGATCTTACGATCCGGCGGCAATACGGTGTCCCCTTGCAAGGTAACCTTGTCCCAATCTTTTTGAGACGAAGGATCGCTGTTGTCACGGCGAATCGTGTCATGCAGGTCAATCCCGCCTTTCCAAGGGTCTTTCACGTTCGACAAGGCGAGGGCTAAATCGTCTTCGAGCTTTTTCAAGTTCGCTTCTGTGTCAAATAAGATGCCGTCCATGACCTTTTCTAAGCCGACTCGTTCCACAAAGAGGGCTGAGCGTTCACCATAACGACCATTCTTGCGGTAAAACTCATAGAAACGATCTGCAATGCGAACCACTTCGTCCTCTGTTTTGACTCTGGCGATTTTCTGGGCTGCCACGACTTTTGCCCCGCCGTTTCCCCCGATATAAATGTCCCAGCCGCCGTCCACGGCCACAACGCCCAAGTCTTTTATCGTGGCTTCTGAACAGTTACGAGGACAGCCAGAAACGCCCATTTTCACCTTGGCGGGCCCCGTTAAGCCACGGTATCGATCGGAAAGGCGTGCTCCCAGGGAGAGGGCATCCGCCAGACCAAACCGGCAATAGGTCGACCCCACACAAGCTTTTGCGGCCCGAAAGGATTTACTGTAGGCATGGCCGGCCTTCATCGCCAGCTTATCCCACACCTTTTGCAAATCCTCTTTACGAATAGAATAGATGCCAATCCGGTCGGCACCGGTCACCTTGATTTTCGCTTGGTACTCGTCCGCGACTTCGGCGAGGGCCCTTAATTCGGACGGCTCGATCATGCCCGCCGAAATGTGCGGAATCACTGAAAAACGTCCGTCCTTTTGAATGTTACCGCCATAGCGGTCGTTGGCACTTTGTCCATCGCGCTCTACCTCATAAGCGCCCTTCCAGAGGTAACTCAACAGGTAATCTAGTCCCAAGCGCGTTTTCGGGTCATCGACAGCTCCAGGGGTTTTTCGTAGCACTGCCGAAACCGACTTCAAGGAGTTTTCGAGGATAAATGCGGACAAAGCTTCACGGTCCAAAGGAATCCCGGGGACATACCACTGGTCCGAAGGATCTTCTTTGAGTTCCCCTAAAGCTCCAATCAAAACAGCTTTGATCTTATTCTTACATTGACCGCAACCCGTGCCGGCCTTGGTCGCATTCATCAGCTTGGTTAAGGTATCGTTGCCCTGGGCAATCGCTGTTCTCAGTGTCCCCGCCGAGACCCCTACGCAGTCGCAGACCCGTAAGTCATCCGGCCAGCCGGAGGCATCCATGACCTGTTCACCGGCTTTGGCACCGGGAAACAGAAGGTCGGCACGTCGGTCCGGCAGAGGAATCTTCGCAGTGTAGTGCAAACTCACGGCGTCGGCGTTGAGGTCTTCACCGATCAAAGTTGCGCCCACTAATTTCTCTTTTCGGGAAATCAGGCGCTTGTAGACCAAGGCTTTAGGATCCTGAAACAACACCACCTCATCCTCTTCGGCGGGGTTAAGAACCCCCATGGAGATGACGGGAATATCACTTTTCAGACGTGTGGGGGGTAAATCCGAGGGAACATAAGCCGCTGGTTCACCGGCCAGCACCGAAGCCAAAACTCTGGCCTGTTCATAGACGGGAGCCACCAGACCCCAGGTTTTTCCTTCAAACTCTAAACACTCCCCTACGGCATAGACGTCCGGATCGTTGGTCTGCAACTGAGCGTTCACCACGATCCCTTTGTTGGTCGTTAAATCCGAAGCTTTGGCCAAAATCGTATCGGGACGTACCCCTGTCGAAAAAAGCACCGCCTCGGTTTCAACCCGCTGTCCGTCTTTAAAAACAGCTTCGTGGACCCCTTCGGTAGACCCTAAGAGCTCGGTGATGTAGGTACCCACCACAAAGCGCATGCCTTTTTGTTCCAGGGTTTTCTGAAGGTACCCAGCCGCTTCGGGGGCCAGTTGAGTTTCCATCAGGGATTTCATGAGGTGTGAAACGGTAACACGTTTGCCCAAGGATTTGAGGATCAAAGCCAGCTCTAGGCCTAACAGCCCTCCGCCGACTACCATCACTTCGGTTTTGCCTTTTAGCCACGCGGTGACGCGTGCCACGTCGTCGAGGTTTCGCAACACCCCCACTCCGCCCAAATCTAAACCTGGTATTTGAGGAACAAACGGCCGACTGCCCGTGGCAATCACACAAACGTCATAAGGCAGGCGTTTTCCATCTGACAACAGAACTTCATGGCGTTCCCGGTCCACCCGTTCAGCACGAACACCCAACAGGGTGGTCACCCCATGGTTCTGGTACCAGGTTTCATCGTTGAGGAAAAACTCCTCAACATCGTCACGCAACAATTTATATAAGAGTTTAATCCGGTTATAGTTCCCCACCGGTTCATCGCCAACGACGGTGAGGTCCCAGTCGGTTGTCCGAGCTAGGACCTCTTCTACTAATTTACCGCCGGCCATACCAGAACCAATAATGACAAGCCTTTTCTTCATGGCAACCTCGTATCGTTCAGGCTAAACCACTCGAAAAGACTTGGCAACTACTATTATCTACTTAGTCAGGTTAAACCGTCACCCAGGTGACACGAATCTCCTGCCATTCCCCAGCTTCAAACTTTTTCAAAGCCGGTCCGGCAATGGAGAGCTTTCCTTCGACCGTGCCAGCAACCTTCTCGCGAGTCCCGTCTTTCGCGACAAATTCGAGGCTGGGATTACTTCCCGGTGTTAACACAAACGAGGTTCGGCGATACTGAAAACGAATCTCGCCCCGCAGTTCTAGGCCTTCCAGTAAAGCCGGTTCGATTAATAAACGACCCTCTTTCCATCTCAAGCCCAATTCTCCCCATCGGGTCAGAACTTCTTCTTTGACTTGGCCTGTCATACCGGGTTGTTGAGCCCCCGCCATCGACGGTGTATGGGAATACGGGTCGAAGGGGAACGCCCCATAGTCTTGAACGGTTTTGCGGTAGCCCAAACCATTGCGGATGTTTTGGTAAGCTTGCTTCCAAAAAGCAACATCTTTTTGCTGATCCCAAGCATTCCAAAAGTTCTCTTGAACGGCGAGGAGAAGTTTGGACACCATGTGCCAGTACACACACCCCAAACCTTCGTAGCCGAACATCGTTCCCGAACGGCCTGTAAATTCTTTGTGCTTGAACACCAGTTCATAGCGATCGCCCAGACGCTTTCCTTCGGCTTCGACTAAAGGAGCCCAGGTCTTATCACTAGCCAGTTTAGTCAACAGGGCCTCAAGGTCTTCTCGGTTCGCCAAATCTGGTCCAAAGCGGAGGGTCCCATCCGGATCTTTTTGAATGAGGTCTTCACGGCGATCCTGAACGGCTTTTTGGACCAAGGCCATGCTGGCCGTTTCGTTATCTAAGCGATTTTTCTCCCAGAAAGCAGGCAAGGCACGGTCCGGATACAGCAGATAGGTATTTTTCGAGGGGTCATAGAGGGGACTTTTCGCCAAGGTTTGCACCAGTTCTTGAGCTTGCTCAAGGCTAAGGAATCCGCTGGAGAGGATGGCAACTTGTCCTTCGAGCATGGGGTAGAGTTCTGACAATTCAACGCGTCCTGGTTGCAAATCTACCAAGTTGTAAGACTGCCACAAGCCATCTTTGCGCTTTAAAACCCCAAGGCTGGCGTCCACAGCGGCAAGAGCTGTCGTGACAAACTCCTTCACTTCCGAAGCACTAAGGACTTCTGTGGACGTTTGATCGCTGTAGACCGACTTTCTCCAGGTTTCTGCCGCCAAGCCCAAATCGTGGACAACCTTGTAACGGTGTACGCTGTCTTGAACCTTTTGGGCAGCCTCGCTCAACAGGGGGAGCTGGGCTTTCAGGAACGCCCGAGTGGAGGAACTTGCGGTAAAGTCACCCGCTTTGGCGGCAAAAGCTCCTAAGAAGACCAAGAAACGGCGCAAATAGGCCAAACTGACCACCGAGACCCCATAACCCACCAAGGCGTTATTCGCATCGTTCCATTCCGGACGTTGTGTGTTCAGCCAAAGGCCACAACCAGGTATCAGGTTGGCGGTTTTGACGAGGACATCTATGAAAATCTTGTCCGCCATCGTCGTCAAAAGCGGCTGTCCCTGGGCATCTGTCACCAATCGCCCATCAAAGCCGATGGCCTTCACACGAGACATCGCCTTATCATGGGCGGCTTCATCAAACGAGACCGTCTTTTTCGGGTGTGCATAGGTGTCTTCAAAACCGGCCAAGCGGTAGGGGACATCTGCGGTGGCAAAAATCGACTTGTTCCATAGAGATTCCAACAAGCCGGGTCGGGAAGCTTGGGCCAATTCTAAGAATTTCAGCAGGTAAATCAGTTGGTGATCTCCCCAATACCCGATATTGCTCCACGGGTTATCGTGTTCGACCACTTCCCAATCCACACCTGAGCGGCCAATTCGGTAGGGGTTATAGCCGTCTCGTGACATGGCAGACAGGAACTTGGTCACAAAACCGTCCAGGAATTCTGGCCAGCTCCACGCTAAGGCTTCCCAGTTTTGGAAAATATCGCGCCAGTTTCCTTCGTAGGCCAACAACCGATGCCCTTCTTCGTCTCGAATTCGGATCGAGAATCTATTCCAGGGACGACTGGGGTCACCGTGACGACGGCTAAACGAGAGCGGGAGATATTCCCGAAATAAGCGTTCGAGTTGAGCGTCTTTTTGGGCCAGAACAAGCTCTTCTAAGCGGCTTCGGCTGAATTGTTCGGGTAACTCGGCCAGAACTTTTTGAAACTTCTGTGCCACAGGGGCATTCCACTGGGTCACAAACTTCACAAAGTCTCGGCTTGAAATGGTAAGACCGTCGGGGAACACCCCACCGCGCTGTACGTTGAAAAGAACGTTGGACGCATGGTGAGCCACGGTCATCGGGTCAGGTCCGCTTTGCTCGTAGTCTGCCATTGCCAACAAGGAGGCGAGTCCAACCCGGTTTTCTTCGACGGCGGCTTCGACGGCCGCTAACGAACGGGCGCCATTCCGAAGCTCTGTCGCCAAAGAAACCGTCTGACTTTGTGTCAGGGGACCTTCCAAGACTTGAACCCAAGTCGCCGTCTGACCGGCTCCTAGAACACGATACTCAAGGAAACACCCGGGCTGGCCTCTCGTCAACGATTCTGTTTCGAGAACGCCTGCATTCAAAAACGCCGACACTTGTCGACGAGACAAGAGCACCTTATCGGCCTTGTCTCCAGCGGTCCATACCGCCAAAGCCCGCAACGATTCTTTCGGTTCGGCGCGGTCCCAAATTTGGGCATAAAGGGTGAACAAGCCTAGCCGTCCCCCCTCGTGCAATTCATTCCATTTATAAGCATGAGTCAAACTCGATAAATCATTTTGGAGGCGGTTACTGACGCCGGGGGGAACCAAACCGACCAGTCCATCCAGAACTTCAGCGCGCATCACTTGCCGTCCCAGTTCGAGATGGACTCGCCTCACCAGCCCCAGCTTTGTAAAGCTCCATTCGTACGAAAAGACCGAGTCCGTCACGGGGTCGCGTTCTTCAAAAACGACTAAACTTCCTAGTTCATCCTTCATCAAAGAGCGGGGAGCCTTCTCTTGCTGAGAAACATAGAAGGGCTGCCAGAACCGTGTTGTGCCGTCCTTGAGGGTTAACCGAAACCAGGACCGAGGGCCAACGGACTCCCAGCGGGTATGAATTTTATCCACCGTTTCATACGGAAAAAAGGAGCCTTCCGAGTCCTTGCGGCCAGCAGCTAGTGAGCCGTTGGTCGAGATAAACGCCCATAAGTCACCGTCTCCTGCCATTGATAAGAAAAACGGTTCTAACTTTTCTACACCATCTATCCGGTATAGCCGCTTGCCGTTTCGTTCAAAGAAGTATCCATTGATCGAAGCCATGCCTCTCTCCTTTTTTGTTGTTATCAGTAAGAAACTGAAAAATTTTCAAAATGTTTGCGTTTTCTTATAGTAAATCACGTCATTCCGCTTGTCAATAAAATCGAGAATACGTATACAATGATTTTCATCCGCAAAGAATGAAAGCTCTTTGCCAAGGAGGAAGCCTATGGCCAACCAGCGTGATGTTGCCAAACTTGCCGGAGTTTCCTCGGCTTCGGTATCTCGATTTTTGACTAACCCTCGTTTAGTCACGCCTAAAGTCGCGGCAGCAGTCGAGCGGGCGATCGCCACCCTCGACTATCGACTCGACCACTCCGCTCAAACGCTCAAAACCGGCAAGAGCTTCCACGTGGGACTTCTTTCGCCAGCGTTAGGGTCGTACCATTCGAATATTTTCCAAGCCGTCGAAAATCAGCTCGCCAAAGAAGGCTACTATTGCACGATCTTTGATACCCTGGGTCCAGACTCGCGGAGGGCCGCTCAATCCCGTTCTTTGCTCCCGATTATGCGCGGTAAGCAAATCGATGGGGCCCTCTTTCTCCCCTTAAATACCGCCGACGACGATTTGACGATTGAACAGTTGCGTGATTGGGGACATCCGTACGTCATCCTAGACCGCAATTTGGCCATACCCGGTATTCCGCAAATTGTCATCGATAATTATCGGGCAGGCCGACTAGCAGCAAAAAAGCTCATTTCTCTCGGTCATAAAGACTTTCTGTTTATTTGGGGTCTTCAGGACTTTCCCTCTGCCAGGGACCGCTTTGCCGGCTTTCGCGATGAACTACGCGAAGCAGACATCCCGCTTTCCTTTGACCGTCAATTGGAAGGGGACTTTTTAGCCTCGCACACCTACCGCATTACCCGGTCGATTTGGTCTCGACTTCCCCATTTCACGGCCGTTTTTGCCGCGAATGACCCGTCGGCACTTGGGTTTCTCAAAGCCGCCCGAGAAGAAGGTTTGGACTGTCCCCGAGATTTTTCGTTGATTGGGTTTGACGATGACGAAGAGCTGAGTTCTCTGTTTGGCTTTCCTTTGGCCACCTTTCGCCAACCGGTTGCAGAGCTTGGTGTCAGGGGCGCCCAGATGTTGCTCGACCTCTTGAAAGGCAACCCCGTCGACCCCACCAAAGTTACCCTGAGCGTTGAGTTCATCGAACGAGGCTCCTTGGCGGAGCCGCCTGCTCGATAGGGTCTCGCGTCCGGAAACAGCGGCTAATCCAGCACTACGGCCATCCCATGAAAGGTAGAAAAGCCGTCTAAAAACTCTTTCCAGCTCACCCACCCCCGACCTACGACGGGATTACGATTTCGCCCATGCCAAGCCCCGTTCAAGGGGTCATTGACGAGAACTCCCTCAGCATTCCACCCCACCACCAGGACAGCGTGTTCGTAGACACCACTGGCGGGGTCGGGGTAAACCACGAGCTTACCGGTCCAAGTCTTCCAGGTGGCTAAAGGGGACCAGCGCATACGACCAGCCCGGTCGCCCACCCAGGCAATGATGGGGTGATTTTCGCTTAAAAATTGTTTAACCTTGTGTTGAGTCAGCCCGACCCCCCACCACAAAACCTTGCCATGAAACAACTGCGCCAGACGGGCGATATTGGGAGCATAGGTCCCGTAGCCCGAAGCTGAGGTGTAGCGGGTACTGATCGAAGCCGAATTGGGTTCCCCCACAAAGGAGGTATCAGGGTCTCCCCAACGGATCACCCTGCCTTTCGCGTCGACTTCAGGTCCTTTGGTTTGAACATTTTCCTGAGCCATCAACTCTTGCTGACTGACCCGAATCCCTTCATGAGCCAAGGCCATTTGCAAGGCTGCGGTCTCGCAGTCTTCGGTCATCACCTGCCCTTCATACGGCGCCGGCGTCACCACATGCGGTAATGGTAGTGCCGAAACCTCAAACGGTAAGGCTAAACTAAGTCCAACCAACCAACCCATTTTTCTCATTCGCACATTCCTTCCCTTAAACCTATAGGCACAAGCTCGGAAAAACGTCAAGAGTGGGACTTGGACCTCTTGCCCGAAGAAGACTGAGCTGATATTTCATAGGGATGCCACGACACCAAGCCGGCGGAAAACTTACCAAAAGTCACACCACCCTCATTGATGCGGCAGAACCCGTGGTCGAATGGCTCCAGAAAGCCGAAGCTGTCAGTAAAATCTCACTAGGACTCATCAAGGTGATCGGCCGTGGAAAACCGGGATTGAAGTTCCATCCGGTCACAGGCGGATGGAAGTTAGTCATCCGAGGCAATATCAGCCTTCAAGAGCTTGTGGTATACACCTCAGAGCCTGAAAAGCTCCGTCAACAAGTTGAACAGCAATTCGGTTCGACTTAAGAGATTTTTCTGAGAAACTCTTTCATCCAGTCCTTTTTTGACCGATAGTGATAAGGTGAACTTTATAACCTTCCTTGCTGTGCTGGGTTTGGTACTGGCTCTTTTTAGCAAGTTCAGAGAACAGCGATGGCACAAAGTTAGTCTGACTCTTTTAAAAGAAGGTAAACCGGAGTCCATCGCTAAACTGCCCTCAAAATGGTACCTGAGCACCCCTCTTAGGGCGTTACAGAAATCTTGGGAAGAAGAAATCCAAAAAAAAGATCAACAGATCGCCGACTTGACCGCGGCGAAAGAAGAAGCTCAACAGCAAGTAACACTTCAAGCTCAAGCCCAGGAGGCGTTAACTCAGCAGGTTGAAGAGTTTCGCGTTCACGGGCAGTCATTTTTACAAAAGATGTTGTCTTTGCAGGAACAAGCTTTCGAGGTCATGTCTTACAACCAGACGTTGATGGTAGAAATGGCAGGTCAAGAACTAGAAACCGGGATGGCCAGCGCCACCATGACCGGGATTGTTTCTAATGTTCAAGAAATCAATCAAACAGCGCACGATAAAGATATGGAAGTTGGGGGACTTAAAAAGATCGCTGAAGATGGGCAACTCCACATGGAAGGCAGTCGGAGTGCTTCGGTAAAGATTGCCCAATCAGCCTCTGAAATCAGCGAAGCCGTTACCCTCATTCAAAAGATTGCCGCGCAAAGCGGTATACTGGCGATGAATGCCGCCATTGAAGCCGCACATGCCGGCGATGCAGGCCGAGGCTTTGCCGTAGTGGCACAAGAAATGCGTTCCTTGGCAGATGAAACGGCACAAAGCTCCCAAAAGATTGCCAAAGCCATTAAGGGCACCGTGACCATCATCAAGAATGCCGATACCGCCATTGGACTGGCCGCCGATTCCTTCCAAGAACTCATTTCTGGGGTTCAGAATTTTGCCGAACAGGTGGAACGGCTCAAAGTGAAGATTGGCGAAGTCGCCGCTCAAACCACCGGAGCCGTCACCAGTATCGGCATCATCAATAAATCGATGTCCGAAATCAAAACCTCGGCTATCGAAATGAACAGCAAAAACCTTCAGCTGATCGAAGGATTGCGGGCCACCAGTGAGTCGGCCCAACACCTTGCTCAAGAAGTTCAGCAAATGGTTTAAGAACGGGTCCTAAGACTGGGTCCATTGAATGGCAGCGACATCGATCTGCTGGCCATTAGTAGCGGCTTGAGTATCATGGGTTGGTCGATAGCCGCCGCCAGGTGAAAACACATCGGCAGCAAAAAACGGCGAACTCACTCGGGTCAAGTCGGGAGCTTGTGGTGCCTGAGCTCCATCTTTATGCCAGAACTTCAACGAGTCGACAGGCAAAGTAACTTGGTGCCAAGCTCCATCATTCACAAACCCTGCGGTGCCAGAGGCGAGTTCTGTATAAGCAAAACCATTATCACCGACATCCGATGTACCGCTTCCAAAGCCTACCAAGATTTTCCCTGGGTAAGTCGTTCTGAGCCAAAAGGTGATATGGCCCTTTGAAAATTCAGAAAGATTTACGACCGAGGATAATTGAGCCACAATTCCCCAGCCCCAGCTCTTTGGAGACGCCGTTAGAATTGTGTAAGAACTGACGCCTTGTGGACCATCCGTTCCTCCTGGATTGGCATAAGCCGTGGTCGGGTTAGAATCCCAGCCATCCCATTGAAAGCCATCTGAAGAATTTAAGGCATAGGTTGCTTGAGTCACCGCTGCGGCAGTGGCCGATGAAGAACCTGTAGAAGCAGAACCAGATGTAGCACAGCCCACCAGCAGGGATAAGCCAGCGAGGATGACACCTCCCAGAAGTTTACCGGCGATTTTTCTCATTTATTCTCCTCCATTTTCAATTGAAACCCCAGATTATTTTCCGCGATACCGACCAAAGGTCTTAAGAATGATATTTTTCTTTTCTGATATCCACACCGGTTTTCTGAAACCCCCAACCGTGTTATAGGTTTAGTAGGTATGAGGCAAACTCAACTTCGCCCCTCGCTGTTGATGGTGCTTACCGGTTTACTCTTTTGGCTCCCGTGTGCCCTAGAAGCCGAGACGACAACCCATTCTTTCAGTTTTTCATCTCCTGGGGCTTCGGCCTTACTCAAGTTGCAAGAAGCTGGAATTGCTCCTTCGGTCATGGAAGCTTTTGCGCGAGCACACGCCGCAGAATGGAAGCTTCACGAGCCAGACTTAAGCAAACTCCGTCAGCTTGGGGTTCCTCCCTCTGTCGTGCAGGCGGCTTCAGGTGTCGAAATTGGAGCCGCCTCTGGAACTGTACCAACAACCCTGTCAGACCAGTTTTTTCGCTTGTATTTTGGCCAGCTTTTTTACCAGGGCCATATCTATGGCATTGATTTTGGACTCCCCCTGCACTTACGGCAAATTTTACAAAAAGATCCAGCCACGATAACCCCGTTCAAAGCTTATGAACAAAACACATTGACCTCTCAGGTCCTCAGCTGGGGCGGACTAGGACTCCTTTTAGCTGGGGGCATCTATGGCGTGGCAACAGCAGACCCCTCCTATAATTCTGTCAACCAAACCATCAGCCTCAGTGCCGCCGCCGTGGGCGGTCTGAGTATGATTATCGGGGTGCTGTTTCACAGTGCCGCTTACGACTCGTTGTACCAAACTTTGTTGACGTACAATCAAGATTTGCTGACCAAGTCGGGAGGTGCTCCATGAAGTTTCTGGCGTTGGCCTTCTTAGTGTTGTGTTGGGGCCCTCTGGATGGGGTCTCGGCCGCTCCCCTGAGCGAACCAGCCACTCCACTGAACGTAGCAGCCGCTCCTTTGAGCGAGCCCGCAGCTCAAGTGTTGAAGTTAGCCCAAGCCGGGGTCGGCGATGAGGTTCTCTTGGCGTATATTCGCGGCGTCAACGCCCCTTTTGCTTTGACTGCCGATAATATTATCACCTTAAATCACGATAAGATTTCGTCAGTCGTCCTGATCGCCATGCTAAATCATGATCACCCGATTACAGCTCAATCGACTCAGCTTTCTAGCTCTGCTCAACCTGCTAGCTCCGTTCCTAACCCAGACCCTTCAGCGGTTCCGGGCTTGTCTATTTATCCTGTCCCTCCTATTCTTTGGGTCCACGAACCCTGGGAATGGGGTCCCTACTTTCATGATCACTGGTGGCATCGATGGTAAACGCTCCTGTTACGGCCTCCCGCCGTAGCCGCAAAGTTCCGGAAGTACGCTTTTCTTTTTGGGGAGTGAAGCTCCTCACCACCGCGATGGGTGAGGCGGTGTCTGACTTCTTGGTTTATCACATGAACCCTTACCTTGCGGTTGGTTTGGGGGCCTTGCTCTTTGTGGTGGCGTTGTTCATTCAAATTACCTTGCGACGCTATCGGGCGGTGGTGTATTGGACTGCGGTCACGATGGTCGCGGTCTTCGGGACTATGGCCGCCGATGCTACGCATATTGTTCTCGGTGTTCCTTACTTGTATTCCTCTTTGCTTTTTGCCGTCGCCCTTACGGCAGTATTTCTTTTGTGGTACCGCAGTGAAGGAACGCTTTCCATTCATACCATCAGCACCCAACGCCGAGAGATTTTCTATTGGCTAGCCGTGATGGCGAGCTTTGCCATGGGAACGGCCTTGGGCGATCTTACCGCCTTTGGTCTTCATGCGGGACTTGGTGCCTCGGTGGTGATTTACGCGGTGCTTTTTTCACTCCCCTGGCTTACGAAAAAGATTTGGCGAAGCGAAACGGCCGCGTTTTGGTTTTCGTATGTGATGACCCGTCCCTTAGGGGCTTCCCTAGCTGACTGGATGGATATGCCGCACCACCTAGGGGGACTGGGTTGGGGTCGGGGCACCGTGGGGTCGCTTCTGAGTATTCTTCTCGCCTTGGCAGTGGCTTGGGTCGCAGTCAAGAAAATCGATACTCCTGACCCCCAGGCTACTGAGTAAACCCGTCTAGAATCATGAGTGAAGGCCCACTTCTGTCATGAGTGTGAGTGCTCGACTGTCATGAGTGTGGCCCTTCTACTGTCATGACAGTCAAGCTTGAAAGACTGCAGAGGGTTGGAAAAACCGAGCCCTAGCGGTGACAGTGGATGCTAATAGGGCAAAGTGTGATGAACGTGAAAGGTCTGGATCCTGAAAAGGTCCTCCGCGAGCTCTTCTACTTCACTTCTTGATTTCATACTACTCTCGTATTACATTGTTCTTATGAAAGTCAAAACCTCTATCTCTCTTTCATCAAATATTCTCGAAAAAGTGCAACAAGTCACTTCAGAAGGTACCCGATCAGAATTCATTGAAAGGGCTCTTTGGCACTATTTTGATTCCTTACAAAGAGAGAGGAGAGACCAAAAGGATGAAAAGATTCTCAATGAGTCGGCTGAACGCTTGAATATTGAAGCTAACGACATTCTCGGCTTTCAAATCCCTGTATGAAACGTGGAGAACTTTACCGGGTTTATCGTGGTACACGTACAGACACCAAGGATTTCCGAGTCTTTGTAGTTCTCAGTAGGCAAGTTTTGATTAACTCAAAGTTTTCTACCGTCACCTGTGCTCCTATCTATTCCGCCTATGATGGACTTTCCACTCAGGTATTAGTCTGACAGGACGAAGGTTTGAAACATGAGAGTTCGATCCACTGCGATGAATTGGTCAGCATCCCGAAAATCATGCTCACTGACTACATTGGCAAACTTTCAGATGACAAGACAGCTGAGTTGAGGCAAGCTCTCCTGATTGCTCTTGAAATCGAAGATTAATTTGCATTCAAATCGCATTTTCTTCCTTCCCACCCTCAGGGCCCAGCTAATTATGTGTCAAGTTCGGAGGACCTGCATAACTGTCCCTTACAAGCTGAGTTCACCATGAGGCCCAAGGCTAACCAATCGCAGGGTTTAGTCGTTTGGTTATTGATAATTTAAAACCAAATCAGGTTTGATGTGACAGTCTCAGTTATCTGTCCAGTCATTTGACAAGACATGTTCTTGGAAACGAAGTTAACAGGACCATTCAATCGTCCGTATCTAATGCGTTCCAACTCAACCTTCCTGGCCCAGTAATTCTATAGCACATTGCCGGTTAAATCGCATGAGACAAATCATTGCACTGAACGTGATACGTCTGGATCCTTAAAAGGTCCTCCGCAAGCTCTTCTTTCTTGGTTTCAAGATCAAACTGCGTCTGAATATTGATCCAGAATTCCGGTGTCGTTCCAAAAAACTTCGCGAACCTCAAGGCTGTATCAACCGTAATCGATCTTTTGCCCCTAATAATTTCAGAAATTCTCGTTTGATCAATCATTGTGCCTTTTGCGAGTTTGTAGGCAGTGAGCTCCATAGGAATCAGGAAATCTTCAGACAAGATTTCGCCGGGATGGATTGGGGCAATTCTATCTTCCATTTTCCTCTCCTAACGATAGTCGACAATTTCGACTCCAGTTGCATTTCCATTTTCCCAAAAGAAGCAAATCCGCCACTTCTCGTTGATTCGGATACTCCATTGATCTTTTCGATCACCAGATAGCTTCTCCAATCGGTTTCCAGGCGGAACCCTAAGGTCCTCAATTGCCTTAGCAGAATGTACTTGCACCAGTTTTCGCTTGGCCGTTCTTTGAATGTCCTGAGGAAGCAACCTCGAAAATCTGCCATTCCAAATTGTCTCGGTTTCGGAGTCAGCCCACGACAGGATCATAGGTCAATGGTAATATTATTCAATACTATTCGCCAGAAGGACCTTCTTGTCCACTGCCCGATGGGTCAATCGTACGAAGCTGTATCGTCTATTTCTAGTTCTGCTAGCCCCCTCGCCCCATCCCCACTACAGGAACTCCAAAACGATTAAGAACTGATCCGCCACTATGCATCACATCGGTACGCTCACTCTCGGCAGGTTCTCTGCTTGAGGTTCTCCCTTTGCATCGGGACATTTTTAAAAAGAGCCTTGAGTTCTGAAGCTGTCAACTTTGAGTTTTAAACCTGCATCAAGCGGTGTCAACTAATACAAAAAACAACCCTAAACTGACGTGTTTTTGGGGAAAACTTGACGTCAATTTAGGGTATAGGTTAAGTGGACATCTGACTCCGGTCTTGTTTCTGGTCAGAAAGTGTTAACAAATAGTGTTGGGCCTGGAGCCGAATTACTCGTACTTGATTGCGTGCCGACAAGCACACCGTCGATATATGCCGAGAGAGTGAGAGTCGCTGTTCCGCTGGCCACAAAATCAATTGCAGATGCAAACAATGAGTCACCGACAGTCCCGGTGAAAGTCATAGTGTAGGTTTTAGAGTAAGGCAAATTCATATTCATAAAGCTATCTAGAGAAGATTGGATACTTGACGGAGTATTATCCATATAAATGCTGAGTTGCCCTGCTTGAAAACTCCCTACCCCGGTTGTGGTGAAGGTAACTTGATGTGTTCCGGTCAATCTACCTTGATCACCCCACTGGGCGTAGAGCGTAAAACTCCCGCTGGGTGGTGAGAAGACAGCTTGCTTGTAGTAACTGGTTCCGCTTCCATCTTTGGATGTGTTCCAATCAATAAAAGACAGACTTTGATTAGTGAAGGTGTTTGACGCAAGTTTAACCACAGAGCCAGCTTGAAAACTTTGCGAGCTCATCGAACCATTCCCGCCATTCGGGTTAAAAGAAATAGTGTAAGTTACTGGCTGAGTAACCGTAATATTACAGCTCGCGGAGAACCCCCCGTCGATTGTAGTTGCACTAATAGTAGCGCTACCGTAACCTATCGCCGTAACAAGCCCGGTCTGAGAAACAGTAGCTACGCCAACGTTTGTGGAATTCCATGTTAAAGATTGGTTTGTCGCATTTGATGGAGCAACAGTTGCTATTAATGACCAAGTTGTACCAAGATTGCTTGTGTTTAGTGTACTACTGTTCAACGTAACACTGGTGACGCTTACATTTGAGTTTACAGTTGAACTACCAGATGAAGAACTGCCGCCTGTTGGACTTGAGCAACTGAAAATCGTTAATAAACCAATGATCAATAATCCAGGTAGAGTTCTTCTCGCATTCATATTACTTCCTTATTAACTGGTAGAAATAGATATAATATGATTATATCTATCAGGCCGACTAGGAGTTTAAGATTCATCAATCCAGATAGTCAAGCGGTTTGGCCAAGTTTTCAAATCGTCCAAAGGTGTCTTACCGGAAGTAGGGAGATGCCGGTGGCTATCCGCCCCTTTAGTTTCTAGGGAATGCTGGTCTCCATCAGATCTGCGACCCTCGGCTTGGCCGTTAGTTCGATTCCTAAAGCCTTCATAACTGTGAGCATGGTCTTGAGAGTGGGATTTCCGCGTCCGCTGAACGACCGATAGAGTTGTTCGCGTGAGAGACCTGTTTTCTTTGCAACTTCGCTCATCCCCCGGGCGCGGGCAACCACTCCAAGCGCGTGTGCTATGTATTCAGAATCCCCTGATTCGAACGCGTCGGCCATGAAAACCGCAAAAGACTCATCCGAAGTCAAAACCTCAGCTGGGTCAAAACTTGTGATAGATTCATTCATGATTCATCCCTCCATTCTGCGGCCAAACGCTTGGCGGTCCCAATGTCCTCAGATTGGGAGGCTTTATCACCGCCGCATAAAAGAATCAAAATCTCGGTACCACGTTGCTGGTAATAAACTCGGTAACCTGGGCCATGGTGAATTCGCAGTTCGCTTATACCTCCCCCGACAGCTTGCACGTCACCAGCCAAGCCATAGGCTAAGCGATCCAACCGGGCGGCCACCAAGACGCGCGCTCTATCGTCGCGTAGCTTGGCTAACCACTTCCTAAAGGTTTCCGTCTGCTTCAATACTTTCATACTGAAGTGTAGTTTATGGACTACGATTCGTCAAGCGGGTCGATCACCTCTGCCAAACAGGTCTTCTGTGCACTTAGACTTGCCCTGATGACTCATGAATTCCTAGGCTGCGGTTCACTTGCGTTCGTCTCTTGATACCCCCAGTCTATCCGGGGCTTTTAACCGGTTTCACGACCAAGGGCTCTTCATCCCAGCCGCATTCGGTGGTTTGGAACCAGCCCTTGTAGACAGATTCCGATGGGCCACACTGTTTCCAATGTTCCTTCATCTGTCACATAGTTACGGATTTTACGTCCCTCTCTCGGGTTAGTTTGCCTCCTCGTGGCACACAAACTTTGTTAGATGCAATTCCTATTCATCAAACCTCTCAGCCGGAACGTCAGGAACCTTTGAGAGAATCTCTGAAAATCTCTTCCGATTACCTCTGCTCGCGCGACTCTTAAGGTAACTTTCCGTTTCAAGTGCTGTGATTTTTTCGGTGACGGCAGAGGCAATGAATTGATTGATCGAGATATTGTCGTCTTTGGACACTCTCTTAATCATTTCGTGTAAAGAGTCCGGTAGCCTAATGCTCAGCGTGCTCATTTTTCTCCTCCAAATAATTCCAGAATTTTGCGGGGCCCGACAACCTCAATCCCAAAACGCTCGTTGCCTTGAAAGTCCTTCAGGTTCAGTGAGCCCTAAAGACAAATGGCAAAAAAAAAGTCCTTCCCAAGGAAGGACTTACCAATCATTGCCCAGAGGGGGACTCGAACCCCCACACCTTGCGGCACTAGTACCTGAAACTAGCGTGTATACCAATTTCACCACCTGGGCAGTGGGCCCAAATTAAAGGAAATTGGGGCCTCTGTCAAGTCAGGACTGAATATCGATCTTGATGCCAGTTTTCGGTGTCGGGGCATCTTTGGGTGAAACCACCACCCTCAGAAGGCCATTCTTAAACGTTGCCGCCACTTGCGACTGGTCAAACTTATCAGCTGGCACATAATACTTCTGATTTTCAATGGATTTGAGTTTAAGTCGATGCTTCAGATAGCGGACATCCGGCTCATCCTCCAGCACCTGGGTCCTGGCTGAAAACACCATATAATCCCCCACAAACGACAGCTCCAAATCCTCTTGCTCAAACCCAGCCAAAGCCATCTCAAACACCAAAGCTTTGTCCTGAGTCAAGTACACATTGGTCGGGGGGTACGAATAGGCAGGATAAAAGTCTAAGCCTTCCGCCAGGCCTTTTCCAAAACCCCAGCCCTTCTCCATCTCTGAGCGGAACTTCTCGTTCCAAGTTTCCACCTGGCCAAAAACTTCGTCCAGGAATTTATTTAGGTCCATGAAAGGGAATTTATTGTCCTTGATCATGGCAACCTCCTTACGGCAGGTTCTTGTGGGCCCTCAAAGGCGCCCTGAGGAGCAACGCTCCCTCATCCAATATAATACCGCGAGAGCCTTTCCGAAAGCGTTCATCTCAGTTATCTTGACGCGAAACTTTACGCAAAACTTTCGAAGCTGAAAGGAAAATTATGCGCCTTGTATACATTGCCGAAATCGTCGGTAAACCGGGGTTGTTCGCGTTGCGCCACACGCTAGAAGACCTCAAGTTGAGGTACAGTCCCGAGGTCCTTTGGGGCAATGGTGACGGTGTGACCGGTGGTTTTGGCCTGGGTTTGAATCATGCCCATACTCTGCGAAGTCTCGGTCTGCAAGTTATCACCCTCGGCGATTGCGCCTTTTACAAGAAAGATGTTCATCCTCTGTTAACCACGGCACGCTTTCTTTTGCGTCCAGAAAACTTGCCCTCAGAAGCTCCCGGTCGAGGCTGGCGACTATTGAAGCTGGGGAACCAAACCCTGGCCTTTCTCAGCCTCTTGGGTCAAGCCGGTTGGAACCGTCTCAATCCCTCTTCACCTTTCGAAGCCTTTGACCGAGTTTTTGAACGACTAGCCGGCCAAAATATCCCCCTCTTCGTGGATTTTCACGCCGCTACCACCGCTGAGAAACAAACCCTCTGGGCACACGTGGAGGGCAAAGCGACCGTCCTGATAGGAAGTCATGCTAAGGTCGCCACAGCCGACGCCTACCTGAACGCCCAAGGTTGTGCTTACCTAACGGATGCAGGGCGCACCGGTAGCCGAGCTTCGATAGGAGGCTTTCTTCCCGAAAGGGAACTTCAACGCTTACAAACTGGCATACCCTTAAAAAGTGAACCCTCTTGGCAGGAACTCGTCGTCGAAGGTGTTTTTATGGAGTTAGAGAACAATCGAGTCGTGACCTTTGAACCCTTTACACAGTCATGCCCCGTAAAACCGACGTCTACTTAGACTGCCCTCGCCGCCAGCTCTTTGGCCAGCTTATTTAAGACGGCCGCAGTTTCAGACAAGCCAACAATCTTTTCCACATGACCCAGTTCTATGGCGACGCGGGGCATACCAAACACCACACTAGATGCTTCATCTTGGGCCAAGGTTAAACCACCAGCTCGGTGAATTTCACCCAGTTCAGCTGCACCATCCCGTCCCATCCCCGTCATGATTAAACCCATGGCTTGAGACCCAAAATGACGAGCTACAGAGCGGAACAGCACTCCGGCAGAAGGGCGGTGACCATTGCACAGGTCCTGTTGCTGAAGGTGAGCAACGGTGGCTAGGCTTTTTCGTTCCACCTCAAGATGGAAATCACCGGGAGCGATCAAGATCCGCCCCTTGCGAACCAGGTCCCCTTCTTGGGCTTCTTTTACTTCTAATGGACAAATTTTATCTAAGGAACGGGCAAATTCTGCCGTAAACCCTGCCGGCATATGCTGAACTACAACAATCGGCAAAGGAAAATCCGCTTCCAACGCGGCAAAGACCGTTCGCAAGGCATTCGGCCCCCCCGTAGAGATGCCAATAGCCAGGATATGCAAATCGGAATGGGGACGCATGACAGGTGGAAGAACTGGTGGTCGACTTTCGGGACGATGCTCACGCGAAGGTTCTGGCTTCACTTCACGAGGCTCTGACCGCACCTCTAAACGTCCTTCAAAACGAACTTCGGGCCGCACGTCTGAGCGAGTCAGCCCCTTGCTTCGCTGATAACGCCCCCCATAGACCCGGATCAGCTCAATCAAGTGATCTCCGACCAAATGAATATCTTCACTCACCGAGCCAGACGGTTTCTTGATAAAGTCAGAAGCGCCCAGATTGAGGGCTTCCATGGTAATTTCAGCCCCGCGACGGGCAATCGAGGATAAAATGATCACCGGGACATCCCATTTCAACTCTCGACGTTTCTTTAAAAATTCAATGCCGTTCATTTCTGGCATTTCTAAATCGAGGATGATGATGTCGGGATTTAGAGATGGAATCTTCTGAAGAGCAAAGGAGCCATTCATGGCCTTCCCCGCCACAGCTAAGTCAGGGGCACTCTCGACGATACGGCCAATTAGGTTCCGCATCAAGGCAGAGTCATCCACAATTAAAACGTCAATTTTCCCATTCATGCCCGCTTCCTCTACCTTAGGACTCAAGAATCTTAGAATACAGCACAGACCAATCTGTCTTAAGGAACTTGAACGCGGTGTTCATTCCAAACAATGACTCACTATGACCAATAAAAAAGTAGGCGTGATTGGTCATGGATTGCCAAAATCTTTCCACAACATTTTTTTGCGCTGCTTCATCAAAGTAGATCAATACATTGCGACAAAAAACAATATCCAAATTTCTTTGTCCGGAATCAAACTTGAGGTTATGATAGTCAAACTTGATTCTCGCCTTTAATTCTTCTTTAATTTGGTACCCATCCGCACTTTTTGAAAAGAACCGCGTCAGGTATGGCGCAGGGATCCCTTGAAGTTTCGACTCGGGGTAAAAGCCCTGTTGAGCTGTCATCAAGGATTTTAAACTCAAATCAGAAGCCACGATATCAAAGGAAAAGTCTGGTGGCAATTTGTCTTTTAGAACCATGGCCAAGGAGTAAGGTTCTTCACCGGTAGAGCAACCGGCACTCCATACACGAACTTTGTGTTCGAGGTTCTTTTTTCGTTTGAATTGGACTAAATCTGGCAAAATAGCTTTTTCTAAGGCATCAAACTGCGGCTGATTTCGAAAAAATCGCGTTAAGTTTGTTGTGACCGCGTCCAAAAAAGCCTTCATCTCCTCAGGACTTCTTTGGAGGAGGTCGAAATAGGCCCCTGCATTTTCCAATTTCGCCAAACGGACCCGTTCTCGAAGTCGACTCTCTAATATAGGGCGGTTAGAGGCAGAGAAAGTGATCCCGCTAGCATCGTAGATGAGGTTACGGTATTTCTCAAATAAACTGTCCGTCACGACGTCAGACATCACATCCCTTTCTTATTCTAGAGTCTAGGTGTCAACTTACACCGAGTCAAGAAAAAGCGGAACGGAAAAAACTCTGAACGTGCGTTAGACTTTCCTTGAGGGGAAAAAATGACGGTTCCAGAGTTTGTCGATCTGAGCCTGACAGCGTTAGCCTGGAGTGAAGCTGACCAGGTATCGTATGCAGAGCTGATAAGTCCTGACCAAAAGAAACTTTATGTGGATTTAGACACCTTAGATGCAGTCGAACTGCTTCGTCTGGCAAAACATACCCCAGGCAATGACCGTGTTTTTCAAGTTCTTGTCGACCTTTTACTCACCAACGGTTACGTTCCCGAGGCTCTTTTTCTCTCCATTTCACCCCGGGGGGAACTGACTTGTCGGCTTCTGTATCAAAAGAAAAACCTCCCAGGCTTTCTTGAACTACGCCCTGGCGACGGTTTAGTCCTTGCCGTTCTGATGAACCTTCCCGTTCGTGCCCACACTTCACTTTTGATGTCCTTTGTTGACAGGGATCGGACGACTGTGGGATAATAAAATCCCATGAAGAAATACATTTTCGTCACGGGTGGCGTCTGCTCAAGCTTAGGAAAAGGCATTGCGGCGGCGTCGTTAGGTACGCTTTTGGAAAGCCGCGGCTATCGGGTCGCAATGATCAAAATTGATCCTTATTTAAATGTGGACGCTGGCACCATGAGCCCTTACCAACATGGTGAAGTATACGTCACAGATGATGGGGCCGAAACCGACCTTGACCTGGGCAATTATGCTCGGTTCACCAAATCCCCTCTCAGCAAAGCCAACTCCATCACCACAGGGCAAATCTACCAAACCGTTATCAATAAAGAACGAGAAGGCCGGTATTTGGGTCGTACGGTCCAGGTCATTCCCCATATTACCGACGAAATCAAAGCCCAAATCGTCCGAATGGGCAGTTTACCCGACATCGATATCACAATTGTCGAAGTCGGTGGCACCGTGGGGGATATTGAATCCATTCCCTTTCTGGAAACTGCACGCCAATGTATCCATGAATTCGGACGCGAAAATGTACTTTCTGTTCACCTAACCTTGGTCCCCGCTGTATCCGGTGACGAACTCAAAACCAAACCCACCCAACATTCCGTCAAAGAGTTACGAGAAATCGGCATTCAACCCGACGTTCTCCTCTGCCGTGCCAAAAGAGAACTCGAGGAGTCCATGCGACGAAAAATCGCCAGCTTCACCAATGTGAGCTTCGATTCGGTTCTTTCGGCCATGGATGTCAATACCACGATTTACGAGATTCCCCTGATTTATCATAAGCAAAAGCTGGATGAGATTGTCCTTCGCAAGTTGGGAATGGAACTCCGCGAAGCCGAACTTGAAAACTGGCGCTCCATGGTCGAAGGCTACAAAAATGCCGAAAAGACGGTGACCATCGCTATGGTTGGTAAGTATATCGACTTGCACGACACCTACAAATCCGTCGATGAGTCGCTGGTACATGCCGCGATGGGCAACCGCGTCAAGGTGAAAATAGTTCGTATCGATGCGGAAAAGCTTGAGAAAGGCTCGGTACCGGATGAGGTCTTTGCCGGCGTCGACGGCATTCTCATTCCCGGAGGCTTCGGCGAACGCGGAATTGAAGGCATGATTATTGCGGCACGGTACGCCCGTGAAAACCGCATTCCCTATTTGGGAATATGTCTGGGAATGCAGATCATGGTGATTGAGTTTGCTCGGCATGTTTTAGGCTTAGAGGGAGCAAACTCAACAGAATTCAATGAAAAGACTCCTCATCCTGTGGTTAGCTTGCTGGAAGAGCAAGAGGGAGTCACCAAGCTCGGCGGTACTATGCGGTTAGGGCGAAGTGCTACCCACACCCAGCCAGAAACGTTCATTCGTTCTGCCTACGGTCAGGAAGTTGTCTGGGAACGCCACCGGCACCGGTATGAGTTTTCTAACTCGTACCGTCACAGTCTTACCCAGGCCGGTTTAAAGATTTCAGGTTTTACCCCAGACGGCACCTTGGTTGAATCGGTGGAATGGCCAGGACAACCCTGGAACACTGGGGTCCAATTTCATCCCGAGTTTACCTCCAGTCCGACGAGCCCCCAACCTTTATTCCGTGCTTTTATTGAGGCGGCGGCTCAACACGGCTAACGTATGCTCAGGGTAGTGGTCTGCATGGGATTTTTTTTGTTGGCCTCTTGTTCCTTCAAGTATGAAGATTGGGGGGTTAAGGACCCCAATCAAATCCCGCAGACCGTAATGACCAACTTTGTCGAGAAGAACATCAAGGACGGCAAAGTTCAGTACGAGTTTCAGGGGCAGAAAATCGAGACCTACGATGCCCTTAAAGAATGGCGGTTGAAGGATGTGAGCTTTCAACAGTATGATGATACTGGCAAGCTCTCCAGCAAGGGAACGGTCGCCGAGGCACTGATTCATACAGACACTCACGATGCGGTCATGAAAGGACAGGTGGATCTTTGGTCCGCCAGCCAATCCGCCTCGGTGAGTACGTCGAATGTCAGTTGGACACAAAATCTAAAAACCTTGCAGGTTGCGCCCGATGCTGCCGTTGTTCTCAAGAAAGACGACGGCTCCTCACTCAGCGGGCTGGGGCTTCTTCTCGATTTTCGGGACAATGAATTGAAACTTCAAGGACCTATCGTTGGTCTATGGAAGACGGAAGCAAAAGATGATACGAATCCGACCGTTTCGCCGGCTCCTAGCCCTACGCCACTACCTACTCCTGTGGGGTCTGTTCACCCTGTGCCT
>DAIDJJ010000006.1:0-6391 GCA_027451385.1 Spirochaetales bacterium
TTCAAATTGAAAAAGGCCGGTATCATCACTTCAGTCCGTGGACCTGGAGGTGGGTTTTCCTTGAACCGTCCCTTAGAAGAAGTCACGGTCAAAGAGATTTTTGATGCTGTGGGCGAAGGCTTGGATTTAACGCCTTGTACGTCCTGTTCTGACAACGTTCCTGTCTGTACGGAAGCTGACGAATGTCTCACCTACGATGTTTGGAAGGCTGCCGCTGATCAAATTCAGGGTTATTTTTCAAGTTTAACCTTAAGAATGATCTTGGAAGGCAAGGCCCGCCAGTTCTGGGACCCGGCATCGAAAGATACCGTCTCGGCATAACTTCTTGCCGTGCAAGAGCTGATTGACTCAACCCATCTTAACCCCTACCTGGCACTGACACTTTCTTCCTTCTCGTTGGCAGTTGTGATTTGGTCTGTACTCTGGTTGTTTTTGTCACGGGGTGGTCGAGGCCTTTTTCGTTGGGGACCCCAAACTTGGAAAATTCCTTTGCTGTTAGCCGGGGTTCTCCCCCTACTTTTAGCTCTTCTGGCCTTAACCCCTCTGTCGCCAGCCTTACAAAGGGGGTTGAGCTTTGCCGGGGCGGTCTTAGGGGTTTTTGCAGCCTTGACTTTAGGTGCTTCAGCTTGGCGTCGACACCAGCTGATTCAAAAATTCACACCTCCCTTAGGCCCAAGGTTACTGAACGTCAAGCAAGGTTTAAAGGTTCCCGGAGACTGGTGCCTTATGGTGACTTCCGACCCTCACTTGGATGCCACCACCTCAGATACCGGGGCTACCATGGCCCTGTTACGGCGTGCTACGCAAATTCCCGTTCAAGCTTTGCTCATTTTGGGGGATTTTGTCGAACAAGGTTTGGGGGGATGGGGGTTAACTCTGAAGATCCTGCGGGAAGGATTGGGGACTTCGGTGCCCTTGTTACCACTTTTAGGCAATCATGATGCCCTTTTTGGCGGGGATAAACTCTTTTTAAAGGCCTTTCCTCTGCAACCGACGACTTCGGGTTCGCCTTGGTATTATACCTGGGATGTAGTGAGTTCCACGTCTGTCAGAGTTCGTTTTTTTGTGCTCCACTTGCTTTGGGGAACTGAGACCTTCGGAACAGCCCAGCGTCTTTGGTTAGAACAAGCCTTGGCCGAAACCCCACCGGGCTTCGTCAAAGTGGCCTTATCGCATTGCTTTTTTGCTAGTTCCGGCTGGACGAATGCCCGAGGCCGCACTTGGTTTGATCATCCCGAAACGTTAGCAGAGGTAGCCCCCGTGTTAGAGGCGGGAGGGGTCAGTCTCGTGATTTCTGGACACCAGCACCAGTTAGAAGAATTGTCGTGTCGGGGAATCCGTTACGTCGTGGTAGGTAGTGCGGGTGCGGTTGCCCCTCCGATCACGACAGAATCGCCTTATTCTCTGTGGCGGTCCCGTCGTAATAAAGGGGCACTTTTGCTTAGGGGAACAGCCCAGGGTCTCGAACTGGTTTTCGAGGATGAATTTGGCAAGGAACTGCACCGTTCACGGCTTGACCTCGTTCAGCCGGGTTACCCCCCCCCTCAGATCTGATAATCAATAATCAGTGCGTCTCGAGGCATAATCATGGGTTCTTGAGGCCGATTTTGAATGATGGAGTACGGCGGAACAGACGTGGTAATCCAGCAGTTACCCCCGACCGTGGAGTGTTTGCCAATGACGGTTTCTCCGCCCAAGATGGTCGCCCCTGCGTAAATCGTGACGCGGTCTTCGATGGTGGGGTGACGCTTTTTGGCCTGCTCATTTTTTCTAACCGACAAGGCCCCCAATGTAACCCCTTGGTACAGTTTCACCTCATCACCGATGATACAGGTTTCTCCGATGACAATTCCCGTTCCATGGTCGATGTAAAATCGGCGGCCAATTTGAGCCCCAGGGTGAATATCGATCCCTGTTTTTCGGTGAATAAGCTCACTCATCATCCGAGGAATCAGAGGAACCTGGGCTTCGTATAAGAGGTGGGCCAGCCGGTAAACCAAAATAGCCTCGACCCCTGGGTAAGCTAAAATGACTTCGGCGGCAGACTGTGCGGCGGGGTCGCCGTCGAGAATAGCTTGAACATCATCTTGGATTTGTCGTCTGACCAGAGGAATGGCCTTTAAAAGATCAAAAGCGGCAGTGCGGGCTTGTTCTTGAACTTGTTCGCTTAAGTGATGATGAGCTTCCTTGCAACGTGAATACCACAGGGCTCGTTGGATTTCTCGCATCAACCCTTTCGCCGCGCGGAACAAGTGTTCGGCGGTGGCATAGGGGAGGGTAGCTTCGTCCACAACCTGAAGCGTTTTGTAAAAGCCTGGGAAGACCAGACTTTTCAGGTCTGAAAGAAGGTTGTCGACAGACTCCATCGAAGGCAGTCGGGTCTCATCCACATGGTTGATACCCCCCACTTGGTGATAGGAATCTAAGAGAGCTTGGACTATGTCGTGTACGGGCTCGGGAAACGTCATGACACAAAACTAGACAGGGTAAGGAGAGTTGTCAAGCTAAAGTTGGGCGTTAAGGGTGCCAACGTGAAGCGGATTCGTGGGGTAGACCCCAAGGGGTTTCTGCTGTCCAGTTTTCTGGATGGGGGCGTCGGTCTGCTGGCGCAGGGGCTGGGCCAGGGTGATCTGCTACTACGGTATTGAGCCAGCGAAGCAGTAACTCGCGCCGTTGATCGCCTCGGTGGCCCTCTTGAAAAAGGTCTGACCAGCTAACGTCCCAACGTCGGTGAGCTTCCGCGTCAAGCCACTGCAATTCTTGGGGACTAAAACTCTCGGGCTGAGGTTGGATATCAATAATCTCACGAGATTTATGGGCTGCATCGTCCAGGAGAGGAATGAGGTTGGGTTCTGCAGGAAAAAGTAAGGCAGTGGGAAGTGACAAAAACGAGGCTGTCAGCAATAAAACCAAAACAATGGGTTTCATAGCAGTTTAGCGGTGGTGAAGTACCCCAATCCGTGGGCAAACTTCGTTCAGCGGACATTGTTGACAATGGGGGCTGGCTGGACCACAAAGGGTTTGACCAAACTGAACCATCAGCTCGTTGACGTCGATCCAAACTTCGCGAGGAAGTTGGCTTTCTAGCGCCTTTTCGGTCTCTTCTGGGGTTTGCGTTTGAACCCAGCCCCACCGGTTGGCAATGCGATGGACATGAGTGTCGACACAAATGGCTTCGATGCCAAACGCCAAGCCAAGGACCAAATTGGCAGTTTTAGGTCCAACCCCGGGCAAGGCCAAGAGCGCCTCTTTGTTGTTAGGGACTTCACCCTGGTACGAGTCCATCAAAATTTGTGAAATTTCTCGGATGTGTCCCGCTTTGGTTTTGTAAAAGCCTACAGGAAAAATGGTTTGGGCTAGATCGTCTTCGCCTAGTGTCAGCATGGCTTGAGGCGTTGCCGCCTTGGCAAACAGAGCTTTGCTAGCTTTCAACGTGACATCATCTTTCGTTCGTAAGGAAAGGACAGTGGCAATCAAAATTTGAAAGGGAGAAGCACCTGCGGCCTCTAAGACATTCAGACTGGGGCGTTCGTCATCGAGGGTTTGTCGAAGGGTCTCAAAGGCATATTGCCAGGTCAATGTCGGCATTATTCTTCGTACTCTTCTTCTTCCTCTTCTTCAGGCTCAAATTCCTCTTCAGAATCTTCCCCCAAGGTCGAGGCGCGGGCTAATTTCGCCAGAGGTTCTAGTTTTTCATGAACGAGTTTTTCAACTTCAGTAACAGCAATGTCTAACGAAAACGCCACTTCATCGATAAGAAGTTTCATGGCGCTGTCATAAAGTTTTCGCTCTAAGATGGGCAATTCTTTTACCTTGCTTCGGTGATACAAGTTGCGCACGACGAGGGCAATGTCTGTGATATCCCCATTTTTCAAGAGGTCTAAGTTCATCTGATAGCGGAGTTTCCAATCGGCGGTGACCGGTTCGTACTCGCTAGAAACAATGGCCAAAGCTTCTTGAGCCTTTTCTTGAGGAACAATACTTCGAATGCCAATTTCTACAGCTTTGTGCACTGGAATCATGACAATCATGTCCGTCACCGGCAAGTAGATCTGATAGTAAGGCGTTGGCTTACCTTTGAAGACCCTTTCGGTAATCAACTGAATGGTTCCCACACCCTGCAAAGGGTAAACAACCTTCTGGTTGATCTGGAAAGGATAAGTTCCGCTAGGAGAAGTCTCTTCAGGCATGCCCATTATGATAGGGGATATTCGGTGAAAAGTCAAACCTTACAGCATTCTTCCAGGGCTGAAGGGGTTTCCAGTAGAGGTTCTTGAACGGATGAATATCCAGAGGATTAGGGTACCAGCCCCCTACCAGCTCTCGATCAATGAGGTTAAAGCCTGGGGAATGACTCAAGGGCAACAAGAGACCGTTATCCAGCAGGTAGGCTTCGGCCTTCGCCAACATCTTGTAGCGGGCTTCACCTGTTAACAGGGCCGCTTTGCTCAAAAAGCTGTCATAAACAGGGTCAGCCATGCCAAAGGAGTTGAGGGAGGAGTCTTTTTTCCACAGCAAAAGAAAGGTCGTCGGGTCTAAGTAATCCCCAACCCAGCTAAAATACCCGATGGTATGAGGAATTTTAGCAATTTTATCGTAATAGGAGCCCGAGATTTGTTTTTCTTTTACGGTTAACCCTAGGCCGGTCCAGGCAGTCTTAAGTAGAGTCATCAACCTTTCGCTTTCTGAACCTTCCGGTAAGGCCAGCGTGACAGGGGGTAACCCTTTTCCTAAGGGATACCCGGCTTGAGCTAAAAGTTTTTTAGCTTCAGCTAGGTTGGTCTCAGATTTGATCTTGGGTGAGGGGTAGCCTTCAAACTCGGGAATCAAGGTGGTACTTGGCTGAATGTAAGGCTTGCGGAGTTCCTCAAGAGGAGCGGCTAACCAAAGCGCTCGGCGAACCACTGGATTATTCCAGGGTTTGTCCGCCACGCGGAAGTACAAAAAAGTTGTCCCAAATAAAGGGACCGCTGAAATCAGTTTGTCGCTGAGAATGGCGTTGCCGTCTATGCCGTCGGCTAGCCAGTCGTAATAGCCGTCTTTGAACTCTTGCGTGACCTTGACCGCATCATCGTTAAAGGTAAATACCAGGTGAGGAATTTTGACATTGGCGTGATCCCAGTACAAAGGATTTTTAATCAGATCCCAGCGCTGGGGAGTCCTCGTTAAGACCAAGTAGGGGCCGTTGGACGCTGGAAAGCCCTTACCAGTCGCTAAAAAATGCGGATCAAGGGGAACAAAAGCATAATGACACAAGATGGGAAAAAGCTCTGGGGCAGGTTCCTGGAGCGTGAGTACCAGTGTTTGAGCATCTTTGGCTTGAATCCCTAGCTGTGTTCGGTCCGTCAATTTTCCTTCACGCCAGGCTTTCGCACCTTTGACCATGTCTAAAAGTGACGCATAAGGGGCCTGTGTGGCGGGGGACAACAATCTTACCCAGGTATTCACAAAATCTTGGGCCGTGAGCGGTGTTCCATCTGAAAACTTGAGCCCCGAACGCAGGTGAAAGGTGACAGTTTTTCCGTCAGAAGAAGTATTCCAGCTGGAAGCTGCACCAGGTTCAGGTCGAAGTGAATAAGGATCATACACGACTAGACCTTCATAAAGAGCGGTATATACTTCCGCTTCTATCGTGGTTTGGCTTTTTTGCGGGTCTAGTCCAACGTCTACAGCCCCAAAGTTCACCCGAAACGGGTGGCCGGGGTCGTTGGGGTCTGTGTTTTGGGCCTGCAAAAGCCCTGTGTTGAACATAAGTCCGGTGAGTATTCCCCAAACAAGCACAATTTTTTTCACCATACCACTCCCGCCAGTATTCCACTTCCCGACACAGAAAAGTTTGTATCGGGAGCATACCACAGAAAACTCCTGTGAATGACTTTAGTAACGGACAATTTTCTTGAGGCTTTAGCCGCTGGGGTTTCCTTGAACCTCAAATTGTCGCACCGCCTTCACCTTGACGATACCAGCTCACAAGTTCTTTCCAAACCAAGCGCGTGCTACTCATTAAGCTGGGGGCTTCGCTCAAGTTGCCACCGCGTCCAGCCATTTCCAGTTTGAGTGCGGCCATCGAAAAGGGGAGGGCGTAAATGCCTCGTGCGGCTCCTTTTAAGGTGTGCGCCAATCGAAAACATTCCGAGGCATTCTGTGTTTTCACCGCTTCTTCCAACTGATCCAAAAGAGTTTCAGATCGCCGTAAAAAATTCTGAACCATATCATGCCCGGCTTGGGGGCTACCGTACAGCCGAAATAACTCTCGCCAATCTAAAGGAGGTGGAACCACTCCGACACGGCGACCGGTACGGCGACGCCGCCGGCGATCCCCCGCAGGACGAAGCCGGCGGCCACCGCGGCGAGGTCGTACACCGGTTGGTGCTTGAGGTAGAGGCTGTAG
>DAIDJJ010000006.1:6401-25036 GCA_027451385.1 Spirochaetales bacterium
CCCCGCACCTTCCGCCATTAACAGACGTTGAAATTCGGGTTGCCACGAGGGCAGGGATTCAGGAGCAAACTCGGGAGTAAACAATTGAGGGGCCAAAAAACACCATTCTTGCATCCCTTCGCTTCCACTAGCCAAGGTAAATTTGACCGTGATTACCTTACGGCCCTGAGCTAAATCCGCAAAAAATAAGAAGAGCTGATTTTTGAGGTGGGTTCGTCTGGCTTTGGCACTGAGGTCATTCGGGGGCACTGTCCCTTCAAAGCGGCACCCTAAGGACGGTAACGTCAAAGAAAGGTCTTCGAAGAGTTCTTGAACAAAGGGGAAAACCGGAAAGTCCTCGGGTAGGTCAGGCATACTTCAAATTTATATAGAAGAAGCCTCAAGAATCAAGGGCGATTCAGGAAAGTCTCTGCAGGGTCAGCAAAAGCTTCCACCTGGTAGGTCCAGAACTGGGCTGTCGACTGATGCCAGGCCTGGGGCGAGCACCCGGCTTTGCGGGAAAGCTCACTGAAAAAGCGTTCTCCGGAGAGTTGTTCCCAAACTTGAGGCAAAAAAGTGGCCTGACGACCCTCGCAACGAAAAATGACCCCCTGCGGTTTTTGAACTTGCTGAGCCAATAGCTCTTGGGAGGTGCCAGACCAAAGCTGAGGCGTGCTTAACAACGAAATCTCAATAGCCGTTTGAGGTTCTTCTGAGGGTCTCAGCGACGAAAAACGAGGGTCTTCAAAAGCGGCCGCACGGGCGTTCCCATGAACGTCCTCGGCCAAGGAACGGTAGGGCCAAAGGGTACCGATACACCCCCGCAGGGTACCATTTTGAGTGAGGGTGACAAAGCACGCTGCCTTGAATGTTGGAATTCCTTGGACTTGAAGGGACTGAAGCACTTTCTGTGATGCGGGAAACCACTCAGAACGGATAGCTTCGCGAGCTAAAGTCAGACAAGAGGCCTTTTCGCTTGGACTTAGCATGAAACCCCCCAGGCTAAAGCCGCATAGCCCACCACCGAAGAGTCATCTCCCGAGGCTGTGGCACTGGTGTCGTAATGAAGAACTCGGCACTCCCAATGATTTTGTTGGGCTAACAACACCAAGGCAGCCAAAGGAACCCTGCCGCAGGCCTCCCCTGTCAAAACCTCACCGACGCGGCCGGCTTGTACCGCTTCGAGGTACTGGGCATCCCGTTTTTGGGCTTCTTTCAACGAATGGAAGTGCGAGAGGTCGGTCGAAACGATAAGAAACGGGATCTGGGGAACTGCCGTAAGGGCTTTGAGGGCAACTTCTGGGTCCAACTGGCCAAAGAGTACCGCTTCGACGGTAGCTTCGGGAGCGCACTCGCGGATAAAGGGCAGTTCTACTTCTAAGGAGTGTTCAGGCTGATGAAACAGGGCCGCCTGTGTAGCCGGAACAAAACTTCCCCTTTCTGAGCTGGGAGTAAAGCGGTGAAAACTTTTTCCTGGCAACTCCCATTCTGGATAGGGGTTTCCTGCTAAACCAGTAAAGGCAAAGTAATGGCTTGGACCCCATAAGCCCAGTTTGGGGGAAGGTTGAGCGGCTAACCAGCGGAAGGCCTGTCCTGCCGTGGCCGCCGAATATTGGTAACCGGCATGAGGAACAGCCAAAGCCAAACATTGAAAGTGCTCAAGGGACAGCTCGTTACCTGTGAGATTTTGTTGAACGAGACTTTGGAGGGCTTTTTCCTCCTGAGGGTAGAAGCGGCCTGCGGCACAAGCCGGCCTTAGCTTAAGATTCATGACCATATGCCAGGAATCTTCTTGCCGCAAGAACAGGTTCCCTGAAAATTTGACGTGACAGAGTGTTGGGACCGCTGAATCAATACGGTCTGACACTCGGGGCAGACGGTATGATCAGCCTCAGACAGATTTCCTAAGTAAATGTAATGCAAGCCGGCTTCTAAACCTCTCTGCCGGGCTTCGTGGAGGAGTGTGTCAGGGACTGGTGCCTGACGGTAACGGTAATCGGGGTGATACTGGTTCAAATGCCAGACCGTACAACGGCCGATTCCTGCCAACCAGCGAGCCAGATCTTCCAGTTCTTGAAGTGAATCGTTAAAGTCTGGAACCACCAGCGTGGCGACTTCTGTCCAAACACCTTCAGCCCGAAAGGCCTCGATGGCGGCAAGAACGGCTCCCAAGTCGCCGGCGACCACTTTGTGCATTTTCTCTGCGTTAAAGCTCTTTAAATCGACATTTACAGCGTCCAAAACTGGTGCTAAGGCTCGGACCCCTCGAGCTCCCAAGGAACCATTGGTCACTAAAACCGTTTTCAAACCAGCTTCCCGGGCCTGAAAAAAGGTTTCTCGGACAAACTCAATGGCTACAGTAGGTTCATTATAGGTCATCGCTAGGGAAGGTGCCTGGGCCTCAAGAGTCCATTGTACAAGCTCTCGAGGACTGGTGGGGCGGTATTCGTGAGGCTGGGGAAGTTTTTGTGAAATAGGATGATTTTGGCACCAGGGGCAAATAAAGTTGCAACCCCAACCGCCAAACGAAACAACACGACTGCCGGGTAAAAAATGGTATAACGGCTTTTTTTCAATCGGGTCGTTTTGCCACGCGGATAAGAGGGCTTCATAAGGCCTGACCAGTTTACCGTTCTGATTCACGCGCACCCGGCAAAAGCCTGTGCCACCCGGGTGAATGAGGCATTCTCGAAAACAAGCCAAACAGCGTACAGCATTATTGGGGGCTGGCACCCAGAATGGAGTGGCGAGAAGCTTAGGAACGGGGGGGACTGGCTTGGAGGGAGCACTCATACGAAAATTCTAGTCCGTGTCGAGACTTCTGTCCAGGCGTAGGGGGGTGGGTTACTGAGCTGAGTGGTTAAGGGATTCTTAAATGAGACAGAAGGGATAGGGCCACACCAGCCAAGCCGCCCACCACAGCTCCATTGACGCGAATATATTGAAGATCTTGCCCCACGGCCCGCTCGGCTTGTTGAATAAAGAGATCGGGGTCAATCTTGGTCAGAAGATCTCCTACGGCTTGGGCGGTATGTTCCAGAGCGTTGGTACGTTCGATAGCCTTACCTAACCAACGACCAATGGCTTGATTGAGGTCTTCGCGGTTTTCTGAAGGAGCTTCAAGACCTTGAGCAAGGATTTTCAGTCCTGAAGCTTTGAGTTCCTCATCGGCTAACCATACTTGGAGCATTTTATCAAGGGAATTTCGACGTTCTGAAGTGGGCATGGTCAGCTCGAAGGCGTACAGGGCAAGAGCTTGACGCAGAAATTCGCGCATAGGATGGTCGAGTTCGTTTTGAAGACGTTCTACTTCACGAAGACTGGTGTCTAAAAACTTCTCAATGGTGTCAGAACCGATAAAGAGGGCTTTCCAACCGGCATTTTTTCGAACGATTTCGGTCAAATAAGCTGAAAGCTGAGATCGGTTTTTCTGCACAGCCTCTTTGAGGAGCCCCGCCGCTGCGGTTCCTGCTGTTCGGTCCCACCCGGCTTCTAGACCATGACGAAGCAGGCGGGACAGGGTCGTGGGCAAATCCAAGCGCTGAAGTTGTCCCCACTGGGTTTCGAGCAAACTCACAAAATCGACTTTGATTAACTCGGCGGTCAAAAGTTCAGGGGTTAATAACTGGGCAACAAAGCGAGGCACGGCTTTGGCAACATCGTTTTTACGCCTTCGGAGAACGTCAACGTGAGGCAAGGGAAGGCCTAAAGGCCGACGAAATAGGGCGGTGACGGCAAACCAGTCGGCAAGGCCTCCCACGAGGGCCGACGAAAATAAAGCATCTGCCAGCTCTAAAGGGTTGGGAAAAGTTTGGGGAGAAAAAGACCACCAGGGTTGAAATCGCACAAAAAGCCAACCCCCAGCGGCAATAAGCAAAGAAATGGTTCCCCAATAATTACGTTTCATGTGTTTCCTCCCCAGCCCCTCAATTCAAGAGCTTGTGCTGTCTCGGCTCCACGGGTCAAGAGAACCCTCAACAACACAATGGTCCAAAGTTTGATCAAAATGAACGAGGGGGTCGGTTTCATCCCCCTCAATAAAGCGGCGTTTTTCACTTGAGAGGCCCGGTCCAGAATTTCGGGGATAGCTTTTATGGTCAGCGAAACCAGTGCCGCGCTTTGCAAGGCCCTAAGCCTTCCCCAGGGTCGGAAAAGACCCCGAACCACTTCGGCGATTTGGCCTGGGCTTGTCGTAGTTGTTAAAAGGTGCCCAGCTTCTAAAAGTAAGGCAACGCGAGAGATTTGAAGTCCAGCGTGAAAGAGAAGGACTTTCACGGACAAGCCAGACTGTGGGCTGGTTTGGAACCACGGGGTGGCCTGGAACAAAGGAAGGAGCTGGAGTAAAGGGGTGAGGTTTAAAGCGCTCAGCACCAAAAGAAGAGGGACTGGACGCCATAGTGCCGAAAACGGGATTTTGGCTACCAACCAAACTCCAGTCAGAAAGAGAGCGGCTGGTCCCAAAACCCAAGGGGGGGCTTGAGTGACCACTAAGGAAAAGCCCAAAGTTCCCCAAAATTTGCTCAAAGCTGGAAGTCTACTGAGGATGTCCGTGCGCGGTTGATAATGAAAGAGTAAAGGTCTCGACATGTTAGCTTCTCAGGCCCAGCCAGGTCAGCTGGTGAGTTTGGTCTGAGTTCAGCGATGGACGAAAAACCCCTGCATCGGGAATGCAATCCCAAGCCTGGAGGGGTGTACTGTCCACCAGAATTTTTCCATCTTTCCATAGCACAAGGCGCTGGGCGTGGGCCAGACATTTTTCTAAGTCATGGGTAACGAGCAGAATGGTGCGGCCCTCTTGGTGCAGGTCCAACAAAATGGACAAAAAGGCTTGAACCCCCGGTAAATCTAAGCCGGAAAAGGGTTCGTCCAACAAAAGGATGGCTGGGTTAAGCGCCAAGACCGACGCAAGGTTAAGACGGCGTTTTTCTCCACCCGACAAGACGGCGGTTAAGTCTTTTTCACGCCCCGCTAAACCACAAACTCGGAGGGCTTCTTGAGTGCGTTCCTGCACTTCGCGAGTCGTTAAGCCTTGTTGAAGGGGGCCAAAGGCTACGTCTTCTTCAAGGGTGGTTCCTAAAATTTGAGCTTCGGCATCCTGAAACGTGAGGCCTAACTTTGCGCGACTTTTGCCCCAATTTCTACGAGCAGGTTGGCCGTCTAAAAGGACTTCACCGCTGTCGGGATGTTCTAAACCCACCAAATGTTTTAAGAAAAGGCTTTTACCACTCCCGTTAGCACCGGCCATGACGGTAAAACTGCCGGGACTCAGGGTGAGGCTGACATCGTCCAAGCCCCTTCGCCCGTTTTCAAAAGTGTGAATAAGGTTTCGTGCTTCGAGCGTAGGGATATGACGTTCAGTTCGGTTCATTAGCTCGATCGATTCATTTGCGGGATTGCTGAGTTGTCTTGTGCAAGAGTGGTAGCCCCCTAAACAAGGTTCTGGTTAACACTACTACGAGGGCTCCTTTAAGCAAATCTCCTGCAAAAAGTGGAAGCAAACTTACCGCAACAGGTAACAGAGCCCCACCTGTAGTGTAGGTATAGACCGGAAGTCCTATCGCGTATATGGCAACAATTCCGACCAAGACAGCCAGGCTATTGCGAAGAATGGACTTCCCCAAGGGATCTCTCAGCAAGCCTGTCAGGACAGCCCCCACCAAAAAGCCGAACAAAAATCCCGCATGAGGTCCAAAAAGTATAGTCAGACCACCGGTACCCCCTGAAAAGACGGGCAGGCCCAAACCTCCAATGACTAAGTACAACAGCACAGACAAGCCACCCCAAAATGGCCCTAAGACTAAACCCGCTAAAAGAATAAAAAAATTGCTCAAAACAAAGGGAATTCCCCCCAAAGGTACGGCCAGTAAAGCTCCGGCGGCAATTAAGGCCGCAAAGAGGGTTGACCAGACCAAGGGAATGAGGTTAGGGACTCCTGAACCTTTTGAACTCATAAATTGACTCCTTCCTTTTCCTAACGAGAAAGCTTAGCTCAGGTCAAGACCGTGGTTCTTTTGAGCTCGTTTTTCCCTCACTTGGCTTCCAGATCCCACCCTGACGAAAGGGAACAGACTCGTTGAGTTCTTGAATCTGACGTTCTTCATCGCGGTTTACCTCATCGATGTACAATCGAAACAAAGCTTCGCTGGCCGGATCAAAGAAACGGTGAAGGCTATAATGAATTTCAGATTCAAAGCCCCGTCGGACTTTCAGCGGACTGCCGGCTCCTGGGTCAAAGGCCGAAATCCCGTGTTCGATGGCCCAACGAATGGGGGTGTAGTAGCAGACATTAAAATACTGGAGGTCAACATGTTCGACTTCCCCCCAATACCTTCCAATGAGCCTCTGGTGATTGTGTAGTAAAAAACTTAGGGCTTGAGGTTGGGGGTCGTGGTCTCGAAACGTGGCGGCAAATAATAAAAATGGGCGCAGGGCGTCCAAACCTTCAAAAAATTCGGGTTCAAGGAAGCGTGCTGCCCACGGACCGAACTGGGCATTTGTTTTGTCATAAAGTGCTCCCATGAGGGAAAACCAGTCTTGGGGAATGTCGGGTCCTTCAATAACTTCGGTTCGATAACCTTGACGTTCAAACCCTTCTATTTCGCGCCGAATATTGCGACGCTGATTTTTATCAAAACTGCCAAGATAATCTTCAAAAGAGGTTAAGCCTCGATTGTTCCACAAAAAACTTTGATGGCTCCAATGATGCCAGTCAGAGTTCTGTTTCAGGACTGACTGAGCCCAGGCCGGGTCTGTGAAATTGAACTGGAGGCTGGCCGCCTGCTCGGCTAAAGCCAACTTTTGGGCTTCTTCTAGCCAACGTGCTGTAAGGGCTTGGGCATCTTCACCTGGTGCCGTCAACACTTGCCAACCAATTGAGGGCGTGGCGGGGCTCATGCCGACGAGTTTGGGGTACCAACGACCACCATGACGTTGAGCAAACTCGGCAAAAGCAAAATCGTAGACAAATTCGCCCCAGCTATGACTCTTTTTATAAAGGGGAGCCCCCGCCACAAGGTCACTGCCTCGCCATAACGTGAGGTGACGAGCTTCCCAACCATGGCGAGGGGCTATACTTCCCGAACTTTCTAAGAGGTTGAGCCAAGCCCATTCCAGGATAGGTGTGTGGTGTGAGGTGGTAAGGACAGACCATGCTTCGCGAGGAAGGTCGGCCATACGCTGATCAAGACGGACCGTGAGTTCCATAGAAAGAATATACGCAAAAAAAGTCGATTTTTTTGATTTTTTGGGCTTACAATAGGATTGTGGCTCTTCCAACGTTTCGGTCAGTCATTTCACGAGTATTATTTCAACTTCTCGGGGTTTTTTTAGGCGGATTCTTTCTTCTGTCTGTTCTTGTTTTGATGGCTTTTGAACGCCGAGAAAAAGAACAAATCAACTTAGCGGCAAGGGGCTGTCAGCAAGAGTTGTCAGATTTTATGGATCGGAGGCAGGTCAACTTGAACCAGTTTGGGGTTATGTTGACCACGTTTGACCCTCAACTTATCAATCCTATCACCCCTCAGCTCCTCGGACAATGGGCTGAGGGCGGCTCAAGTTTTCTCTCTTTGGCGATTATCGGAAATCAAAAAAATCTTCTGTGGTATTGGGGGCTTCCCGGTTTATCAGATAAATCTGACATTATGGATCCTACATTGCTTCGCCATCTGAATAATCAGCTCGACATTTGGGATCAAAATGACACCATCGTATTAGTCAGGCATTTTGCTTTTGGCTGGGTGGCTGGTATTCCTGACCAGAGGCTCTTGACGCATAACCTCCAAGAGTGGGCTCTTGCCGCCGGGGGGCGGGTGCGGGTATTAGATAGCCAGGGTAGGGTGTTTCTAGATACTTCGAAGGACGCAACCCCCTTGGATTTATCTGCATCGTTGGCGATACCTAAAACACATTGGACTTTGACCTTATCCCGCACCTGGGGGTCGATTCTTGAACCCTATCTTCCTTTTATCATTCTTTTGCTCGCCTTATTTCTCGTTGCCGCAGTTACTGTGCTTTTGTTAAGGAAGTTTTTAATTGACCGGCTCTTAGAGACCTTAGATAAGTTCCAGCGCGAAACCGTCAAGATTGCTTCAGGGGATTATTCCGTGACGCTGGAATACACCCCCTTTCAAGACTTAAATCACGTGTTGGAAGAGCTGGAAGACCTTAGAGAAAAGATTTGGCTCAGAGAACAAGATTTACGGGACTCTGAGTATCGCTTCCGTCGCATGTTTGAAGACGCCCAAATCGGGATTTTGCATACAACTCCAGAAGGAGAGTTGATTGACTTGAACCAAGCCATGGCCAAAATCTTAGATTTTCCCTCGCCGGCTGAAGTTAAGGGAGCTTATCAAAATGCTCGAGAGTTTTATGTGCGACCTGAAGAGAGGGACTTTCTCTTTGCGAAACTTCTAGCCAGCGAGCACGGAAAGGCCCAAGTCAAGACTCGGTTTTGGACCCGGGGGCATACCTCCATTCGTTCGGTTAACCTGTACTTAAGTCAGGTCTTTGACCCCAAACGCACGGAATTTGTCATTGAAAAATTTTGTGAAGACATCACTGAGGTGGAGGCTGCTGCCGAAGCGATTCGTTTGGCCAATGAAGACTTAGAGATCAAGGTGGAAGAAAGAACCCGACATCTGGAAATTGCCTTAGGGGACCTCAAGGCTGCTCAGGAACAGCTGATTCAAGCTGAAAAACTAGCCGCCTTAGGTCAGTTGATTTCAGGAATTGCCCATGAAATCAATACCCCACTGGGGGCCATCGCCGCTTCGAATGACAATGTGTTGGCACTGCTGAAAAAGGTTTTAGAGTCGTTGCCTTGGTTGATGCAGGTCTTGTCGCTTGAACAAAGAGCCCTATTTTATCGACTCTACGAAGTGGGGAACCGCGAGATTCTTTTGGTTTCGGGCTCTCAATTACGACAAAAGAAAAAATCTATTTTGGCTTTCCTTGCCAAATTCGGTGTTGAGGCGGACGAGGAATTGGCTGACAACTTGGCCGAATTAGGGGTTGAAAACGAGTTGGAGCCGTTTTTACCATTGTTACGAGACCCCTTGGGGAAAGACGCCGTACGGATGATCAATGAGATGCTCAGTATGGAAAAGTCTTGTGCCATCATCGACCAGGCTTCAGACAAGGCTGCAAAAGTTATTCAAGCCCTCCGAACTTTCAGTCACCAGAATCAGGACGAGCCCTACCAATCCGTCAACTTAGCCGAAGGGCTTGAAACGGTTTTGACCCTGTTTCAAAATAAGATCAAGTTGGGAGTGGAAGTGGTCAGAAATTACGGCACGGTGGCTCCTTTGGCGGGTTATCCCGATAAACTCAACCAGGTCTGGACCAACTTAATTGCCAATGCTTTGCAGGCCATGGACTATAAAGGGCGTCTCGAAGTGACCATTACTAGCGAAGACCATTGGGCTCGTGTCGATGTCATGGATTCTGGTCCAGGAATTTCTCCAGACGTCCAAGAAAAAGTTTTTGAACCGTTTTTTACAACCAAACGCCCTGGTGAAGGTACTGGCCTGGGGCTGGATATTAGCCGAAAGATCGTCGAAGAACACCAAGGTAAACTGAGTTTTGTTAGTGAACCAGGCCGAACTGTCTTTACCGTGCGACTTCCGCTTTCAATGACGGAGAATTTGACAGAATGAGCCTCGTTAAAGCAAAAAAAATCAGGGGGGGCCGTTTCCTGAAGACGGATCGTCCACGGACCAAATACCTGGCTTCCACTTTGAAAAATTTGATAAAGATGAGTTGATTTGCCCGTACTGTAAGACGTTACAACCTGCGTCCAGAGGGTCTTGGGGGCTTGGACAACGTTTATTCAAAAAAGCGTTTATTCACAGTCGGGACACTCAGTACCTAAGGCCGTCACAGCTTGTTCAGAGGTGTTGATCCGCTCACGGATCTCTTGTAGTTGTGGCAAATGGGCCTGAAACGCTTCAATGACTTGCGGATCAAAATGCGACCCTGAAGCTTCCAGAATTTTGCCAGAGGCTTCTTCAAAAGGCATTGCGGGTTTATAGACACGTTTGCTAAGAAGGGCGTCAAAAACATCTGCAACAGCGGTAATACGGGCCTCGAAGGGTATCGCATTCCCTTTTAAGCCGGATTGATACCCTGTGCCATCCCAGCGTTCATGGTGGTAGTAGGCGATGTTTCTGGCCATTTCATCAATACCGTCGGCACTGAGGATTTTGTATCCGTACCAAACGTGTTTTTTCATGATTTCAAATTCTTCGGTCGTATAACGGCCGGGCTTGTTTAAAAGCTGACAAGCCACTCCGACCTTGCCAATGTCATGAAGCCGTGAATAGATACGAATCCGCGATACGTAGCTTTCGTCCATTCCCAGCTTTTCAGCTAAAAATGCTGCGTATTCCGAAACACGAAGAATATGGTAACTGGTGTCTTCGTCATAGCTGAGGTTGGCGGCTTCGAGGGCTGTAATCATGGAAAATGTGAGTTTCTCGATTTTGAGGTCTTGCTCATGAATGAGCTGAAGTTGGGTAAACTCACGTAAAGCTTGACGTATGGTAAAAACAAACTCTTCTTTTTTCCAAGGTTTGGTTATGTAGCGGTAAAGTTGAGCATTGTTGACAGCCTGCTTAACCCCCTCTAAATCAGAAAACCCTGTTAAGAGGATGGTAAACGCTTCAGGAAATTGTGTTTTGATACGCGCCAGGAGTTCGTGTCCTTTCATCCCCGGCATATTTTGGTCAGAGATGATCACGGCCAACCTTTGCTCCGAGCCAGATAGTTCTTCAAGAATCTGGAGAGCCTCTTCGCCGCTTTCGGCGGTTTCAAGGACACACAAAGAACCAAGACTGTTCCGCAGTTCAATCCGGAGGCTTTGCAAGATGATCGGCTCGTCGTCGACACAGAGGATTAGCGGAGCACTCATACTTTCAGTCTAAGTTGGTAAGCGCCTGACGTCAACAGGATTGGAAAAAGTAGTAGTGGTCAAAACTCTGTGGTCATGGCATCTTAATGTGGTGAATCTTAAAGAGAAACCGAAGAAGCAATACCATGAAAATGCGTGAATTCTGGGCCATCGTTGAACTTCGTACTAAAACGGTGAGTTTGACATCCCTGGGACTTGGTCTTATCCTCCTGTTCAAGACGCCTCAGACTGACATTTCCTGGACAGCGGTTGTGTTATTTTCAATGGCACTTTTTTTGCTAGATATGGGGACTACAGCCTTTAATACCTTTTTTGACTATTGGCGAGGTACTGATCGTCGTGAATTGAACTTTGAGGCCGATAAAGTCCTTCTTCACCAAGGAACTCCGCCAGGTGCCGCTTTCATCATCGTGTTAGCTTTGTTTGCAGGAGCGGGTTTGCTGGGGTTGGGGCTCATCTGGCTCCGCGGTCTTACGATGGCTTTCTTTGGGGGACTGGGGATGTTGGTAGGGTTTGCCTATTCCGGGGGGCGTCGACCCTTGAGTGGTTCACCGTGGGGAGAACTTTTTGCTGGCATTTTTTTGGGTGGCTTGGTGATTAATCTGGTGTATTTTGCCGGAACAGGATTTTGTACCTGGGCGGTGCTGAAGTTGAGTTTGCCTTCAACGGCTATGGTGGCAGCGCTTCTAGCGGTCAATCACGCTTGTGACCGCGTGACCGATCAACTCGCCGGACGCCGTACCCTGGCCGTTCTCCTCGGTTCCAAGGCTCCTGGTGCCCCTTTAGTTTTGGGGGCGCTTGCCTGGGTGCTAAGTTTTTTCGTCCTGGGTGCTGGTCTCACACCGATACCCTTGTTGCTTTTAGTACTGGGCACTTTGATTGCTGGTACCGAGGCTTACCTCATGGGACAGCGAGGGTTTTCTCCCCGAAGCAAGGGCCCCCAAATGGGGGCCATGGTCCGTCAGTTAACCTTTTTTACCCTCACGTATGCCTTGGTATTGGTGTTTCAAGCTCCGGCTTCGTACTGAAGCTTGACCAAATCATAATAAAAGCCTTGAAGCGCCATAAGCTCTTCATGAGTGCCCCGTTCGGCAACCCGACCTTCATCGAGAACTAAGATCAGATCGGCACTTTGAATGGTTGAAAGCCGGTGGGCGATGACGAGGCTGGTTCGTCCTTTGAGAAGTTCTGCCAAGGCTTCTTGAATCAGATGTTCTGTCACCGTGTCGACACTGGCTGTTGCCTCATCCAGAATCAGTAAGGCAGGGTCTTGCGCTAAGGTTCTGGCAAAAGAGATCAATTGACGCTGACCTGCTGATAAATTACTTCCTCCCTCGCTTAAAGGGGTATCATAGCCCTGGGGCAAGGCGTTAATAAAATCGTGAGCGTGCACACGGCGACAGACCTCTTCAAGCTCGGAACGGGCTAAGCCACGGCCTAGATCCAAATTTTCAGCGATAGTACCCGAAAACAAAACCACATCCTGCAAAACACTTTGGACATGACGTCTTAGATTTGCTAAGGAGAATTCACGCAAATCGTGACCGGCGTAGCGGATGGCCCCGGCCTCAACGTCCCATAACCGTGTCAGGAGGTTGGTGAGGGTTGTCTTTCCTGCCCCGGTATACCCGACAACGGCTACCTTTTGACCGGGCTCTAAGCGAAAGCTCACTCCTTTGAGAACACGTTCATTTTGAAGATAGGAGAACTCGACTTGGTCAAACTCGACAGCACTGGGCGGAAAATCCTCCCAAAGTAAGTTGCCCGTATCGGGGAGGGAATCACCATCCTCCCACAGTGCCAAAACTCGTTCTGCACCGGCGAGGGCCGACTGCATCAACGTGAAGTTTTCGGCAATGTCTCCCACGGGTTGATAAAATTTTCCCACTAAATTGATGAAGGCTACCAAGGCTCCCAACGTGACCAAGCCTTGATCGTGAAGGCCAGTGCCAAACCAGATTAAAAAGCCTAGGGTGGTTGAGTTCAATACGTCGATGAGAGGGCGGAAGATCGCATTCACTTTCATTTCGGAAAGGTTAGCTTTGAGCAGTTCCTGGTTAGCTCCTTGAAAGCGGGACCGCGTTTCGGTTTCACGAGTAAACAGTTGCACCAAGCTCATGCCTGATAAGTGTTCTGAAAGAAACGTGGTGACTTGACTGATGCCTGCGCGAACGCGGCGATTGGCTTTTCGGCTACCCTGACGAAATAACACCGCTAAAACTAGGACCGGAGGCAAGCTGATGACAGTAAAAAGCGCGAGGGACGTGTTGATGACAAAAAGCGTAACGACAACCCCTGCCATCATGACAAAATCTTTTAAAAGTGAGGTAAAGAAGGAATTAAAAAAATCGCTGAGGGTGGCAATGTCGCTCGTCACCGCTGAAACGAGCTGACCGGTGGGTTTATGGTACAACCATGACGAACGTCGACGTTGTAGCCTAGCAAATAGGTCCGTTCTCAGGTCGCGCATGACGTCTTGAGAGACTTTGGCTAAGTTGTAAACCTGAAAGAAAGACACGGCGAGGTCGATCAAAAGCATCAACAAGATTCCGGCCCCAGCCAGAGTGAGTTTGGCATTGTTGTGAGCCAGAATGCCTTGATCGATGCCGTTCTGAAGTAAAACAGGAATCGCTAATTCGCTTGCGGTAGCGATGGCCAAGGCGGCCAAAGAGAGTCCTACCGAAAGACGATAGGGCCGTAAGAAAGTCGCGAGACGAAGGATCAACGTCCAGTCTTTGAGGGGGGCTAAGGGTTTTTTCATGCTTCCTCCCCGGCGTGTTGTAAATGGGCTATTTCCCGAAAGATGCCTTCTTGGCGCATAAGTTCACTTGGGGTGCCGGCTTGGACAATATGGCCCGCGTCTAAGACAATCACCCAATCACAACGTCTAAGTGTCGCCACTCGATGAGAAATTAAAATACTGGTGGTTCCTGCTCGTTCCTGACGCAGGTGTGCGACGATATTTTCTTCGGTTTCCACATCTACCGCCGAAAGGGCGTCGTCTAAGACCAAGATGGGGGCTCGTGCAGCCAAAGCACGGGAGAGGGCTAAGCGTTGTTTTTGACCCCCGGACAAGGTAACTCCCCGCTCTCCGAGGAGTGTGTCCCAGCCTTGAGAGAATCCGTCAAAATCTCGGTTTATGGTGGAAATTTCGGCCATTCGACGTAAAAAGGCTTCGTCTGCTCCGGGCGCGGCAAAAGCGAGGTTGTTCTTGATGCTATCCGAAAAAAGAAAGGTTGTTTGGGGAACAAGGGCAAAACAGTTTCGCAGAGCTTTTAAATCGTAGTCCCTGATGTCTTTCCCGTTGAGAAAGATCGTGCCAGGAGGCGGGTCGGCTAAACGGGGGGGGAGGTTAAACAAGCTAGATTTTCCACTACCGATCTTGCCCAAGACACCTAAAAACGTTCCTTGGGGGATTTCTAAGTTCACATTGTGTAAAACAGGCTCGGTGTAGCCCCAAGTTAAGTTCCTAAAGCTAAGGTCAAAGCGCTCGGGCCGACCCAAAGCCTGTGCCGGAGACGTAATGCCTGGAGGGGTGTTGAGGATTTCGGCGATGCGCCTGAGACTGGCAGCTCCTCTTTGCAAAAGGTTTACGACCATTCCCGCACTCATTAACGGCCAAATTAACATCGAAAGGTACGTGAGGGAGGCGGTGAACTGACCCAAACTGAGCTTTCCGGCCATGACGGCTTGGCCGCCAAAGTATAACAGAAGCAGGGCAGATAAGCCCGAAAGGGCCGAAATCATGGGAAAAAAGAACCCCCAGAGTCGAACTAATTTCATGTTGGCTTCTTTAAAGCGAGAGTTGGCCTCCCAAAAGGCTTTATCTTTTTCTGTTTCTAGGACGAAGGCCTTGATGACACGGTTGGCTGCTAAGTGCTCCTGAACAAAGGTGGATAATCCCGAATAGGCTTCTTGCACCCCCTTGAACAGCTTGCTGATTAACCCGCCAAACAACAAGATCAGAAGAGTGATGATGGGAAGTGGACTGACAATGATGAGAGTCAGCAGGGGGTTCTGAGCAAATAGGATCACCAAAATAGAGCCCGATAGAAATACTGCGTCGGTAAAGGCCACTAAGGCAAACCCCACTGCCATTCGAATGGCTTCGAGGTCATTGGTAGCACGGGCTAATAAATCCCCCACTGTGGTTTGTTGATAAAAAGAGGGAGGGAGAACGGTGAGATGTGAAAAAAGTCTATCCCGAAGTTCTGCTTCGATGCGACGTGACGACCCTGTGAGGCAAAATCGCCACCCGACACGGCCTAAAGCAATAAAAAGAGCTGTCACAGCAAGGCTAAGCAGAATTCTCTGAAGGTCTTGGTTTTGGGGCAAATCTTTTTGCAAGTGGTCAATGGCTTGGCGAATCCATTGGGGTAACAGCAGTTGACCGGCGTTGGCAACTAACAAAAAGAGGATGCCGAAGACATACCAATGCCAACGGCGGATAAGATGGGGTCGGAGGATTGAAAAAGAATTACTCACAATAAACTAAGATACTGAATTCCCGTCTTGACAGGAAGCCATGTCGTTTGATACTTTCTCTAGCTGTTGTAAAACAATATTTCTGTTGATTGAGGTGATCTTACTTGGCTAATTCGCGTTCCGCCAAAAAAAGAATTCGTCAGAACGAAACTCGTCGGCTTCAAAATAAAGCCTATCGGAGCATGATTCGTTCTGCTGTGAAAAATTTGGAAGCCGCCCTGAAAAAAGGGTCAACTGAGGCTCCCGCTGAAAAATTTGTCCGTATGCAGAAGCTGATGGACACCGCTGCCCGTAAGGGTCTGGTTAGTCGTAACGCCGCTTCGCGCAAAGTTTCGCGCATGGCCAAGCGTTTAAGCGTTAAGGCGTAAGTTCCATCCTCTGACCCCGGGAGGGCCCGTGTCGAGTCCTAAACTGACAAAAGCCGAGATCATTGAAGCGATCTTTGCCAAGACTGAACTGAATCGCAAGACGATTCATGAAGTCATTGACCAGTTCTTTGAAGAAGTTAAGACGGCCCTGGTGGAAGACCGCGTGGTTGAGTTGCGCGGCTTTGGCACCTTTGAGATCCGAACAAGAAAAGGACGGGAAAAAGCCCGAAACCCGAAAACGGGTGAAGTGGTTCCCGTGAGAGATCATGGCGTTACCGTCTTCCGTCCAGGAAAAGACCTCAAGAAAAAGACCTGGGATCTGCGAGAGTAGTCCTCCAGTGTCTCAAAATCGTCCTAGCTTTCTGTCCTGGGCACTTTTGCCCGGGGCGGCTGTCTTGTGGACGATAGCTCTCCCGAATCTTTTCGGGGATGGTTGGGGGCTTTTCGGCTGGCTGGCTCCTATCCCGCTCTTTTGGTTTCTTCGCCACCGGTCATTTCTGAGCGCCCTTGGGGGCGGTGCGGTCTTTTCCTTTTTTTTAGTCCTCTTTTCACAGTTTTGGCTTTTAACTTTTCAGCCCACGGCTTTTGCCGTGGTTATTGCCGTTGAAATTCCTGAATACGCCCTCGCCCTGAGTGTCTTGGCCCTTTTTGAACGTTGGTGGCCCCGAACAGCTCCCTGGTGGCAAGCTCTACTTTGGGCTGCTTTTGAATGGTTACGAACAGTTGGTTTTTTAGGGTATCCCTATGCTTCCTTGGCCTCGACCCAATGGCAGTTGCCTTGGATGTTGCAATCCGCCTCCTGGGCTGGACCTTGGTTGGTGACCGCCGTCATGACCGCTTGGGCAGCTTGGTCGGCTCGGGTTTTTATCCAGCCAAGATCCTGGCGGCCGTGGGTTGGTATTAGTGTTGTCGTAGTCCTTCTCGTGGGCTGGGGAGCCTGGCGGCAAGCGCTCTGGCTGACCCGTGAACGTTCGGCTCCTCAAGCTAGCTTTGCCCTCGTTCAGCACGTGCAAGACCCCTGGAAAGGGGGCTATGCCGCTTATGAAGCAGGGTATGAAAAACTCAAAGATTTGACAGTGGCAGCTCAAGCTCAGAACCCCGCTTCCATTGTGGTTTGGTCCGAGACGGCCTTTGTGCCCTCGGTCTTTTACCATGAAAAGTACCGTGACCCTACTCCTGACACCTCTTTAGTTTTGGATTTGGTCAGTTGGTTAAAAACCCGCTCTGAGGCTTTTTTGATTGGGAATGATCATCGCGAAAAGGTCTTTCGCCAAGGTAGGCTTCGTGATGAGGATTGGAATGCTGTCTTGGCCTGGCAAGATGGCTGGAAAGGAATATATAAAAAACGACGTTTAGTCCCCTTTACCGAATATTTTCCCTATAAACAAGAATTTCCGTGGATATGGCAATGGTTAGAAGATCAAGATACCCACTTTTGGCAACCTGGAACCAACGCTAATCCCTTAACCGTAGCGGGACTTAAGGTGGGAACTCCTGTGTGTTTTGAAGACGCTTTTGGCAATACCTGTCGGCCCTTGGTGGCCAACGGAGCCCAAGTTCTGGTCAACGTGACGGATGATTCGTGGTCGGGGTCGATAATTCCCATGCGGTTGCACCTGGCGTTAGCAGTATGGAGGGCTGTGGAAAATCGGGTTCCGTTGTTACAGGCTGCCAATGGAGGAACCACAGCCGCAGTCGCTCCAGACGGAAAGATCTTGGCTCGCTACCCAGAGTTCACGCCAGGTGTTTTGAAGGTGAAAGTGCCCTTACCCTCGACCTCGTTGACCCTGTATACGCAATGGGGAGACTGGATGGGACGAACGGCCTTAGTTCTTGTGGTATTAGGCTTAGCTTGGGGCTTCTGGAAGGCACGCCAAAGGCGTATTCGTTAGACTCTGAGGGAATTGCATTGACAACCCTTTCAGCTTGTGTGACAATCTAGTTATGGGAGCTTATTGTGGCATTGAAAGGTAAAATCCTTATTGTTGATGATGAACCGATAAACCTTGATTTTTTTGATGTTATGTTGTCCCGTTTGGGCTTTGAAGTCGTGATGGCTGAAGATGGTGAAGAAGCTTTGGAGCTAATCCAACAGGATAAGCCGGATTTGATCATTCTAGACAATATCATGCCCAAAATGACGGGGTGGGAACTCACCAAACTTTTAAAAAAGAGTAAAACTTACGAACATTATCATGATATTCCCATCATCATGTTTTCTGCCATGGATGCGGTTAAAGACAAGATTGAAGGGTTTGAATTAGGAATTGAAGACTATATTACAAAGCCCTTTAATTTTTCGGAAGTTTTGGCCCGAATCCGGGCTGTGTTGCGGAACAAAGAACTTTCCTCACAACTGATTTATCGTGAGCGTCGTCTGGCTTTGATTGAAAGTCTGAATAAATCCTTGGTGTACTTTACCGATCATTTAAAAGGACCCATGGATGAAGTTTTGTCAGCTGCCAGAGGACTCAATACTCAGGACGCTGAGCAAGTTGTCAGGTTTCGTCAGTTGGTGACCAAAGAAGCTGAAGAGGTTTTAGCTGCCTTGGCGGGGTTACGGGACGAGATTCACGAGTTACGGACCGAAGGGGATAAGTTAAAATCCTCAGAAGTGAGTGTAGAAGACTTGGAAGAAAAATTCCAAAAAAACTTTAACGGAGTGTCTTAACAACCAATTTCCGGTGGGAGGGCGTGTGAACAGCGCGGACAAGCAAAAGATTCTGAATCTGTTTGCAGAAGGACGTAAGCAATATCATCTTAGGGACTTTGTCAAAGCAAAAGATTTTTTTGCTTCGGCGTTGGCCATAGATCGTGAAGACGGTCCTTCTAAAGTCTATTATTTTCGCTGTCAGCACTATCTTCAGAATCCTCCCGCTCCTGATTGGGATGGAGTC
>DAIDJJ010000006.1:25046-35216 GCA_027451385.1 Spirochaetales bacterium
GCTGTGGCTCCACAAAAGAAAAAACGATGAAAAAAACAACTTATCTTCCCGATGAAGCGGGTACAACTTTAGGGAGTCAAACAGTCTTTAACGGGACGATCCGCTTTGATGACTCCTTGAGAATCTTAGGCCGCTGTGAAGGGCGAATAGAATCTAAAGGTGCCTTGGCGGTTGAGAAAGGTGCAGAGGTCGTTGCTTCTATTAAAGTAGGTTCGTTGCTGGTTGGTGGAACTATCAAAGGCAATATTGAAGCTGTGGGCCAAGTTGAGTTACTCCCTTCAGGTAAAGTCTATGGCAATATTAGAACCTCTCAGTTGAAAATCGCTGATGGTGTAGTTTTTGAAGGGAAAGTCGAAATGCTCAAAAACGCCGATGGTGTGGATGTGTTCTCTGCTAACCCTACTCAGCTTAAACAGTCTCTTGAAGTCCTTTGAACCTGGACTCCCGTGCTCTCATCAAGTTTCTGGAAAGCTCTCACTTGACTCTTGCCTTGGCAGAGTCTTGTACAGGGGGCTTGATTTCTGCTCAGTTGACGAGGCAGGCGGGAGCTTCACGAGTTTTATGGGGAAGTTGGGTGACGTATACGAATGAAGCCAAAAACCGGTGTTTAGGAGTTCCCTTAGAGTTGCTAAAGAACTTTGGAGCCGTCAGCCGCGAAGTGGCGTTGTCTATGGCAGATGGAGCTCTTCGTTTTTCAGGAGCCTCCCTAGCCTTATCCGTGACAGGTGTGGCTGGTCCTGGGCCCGCTGGGGGACTTCCTGCTGGAACAGTATGGCTGGGGGTTGCTGGACCATGGCCTGCAGCCGCTCAGCTTTTACAGCTAAAAGGGACACGGGCAAATATACAACGGCGTAGTGCCGAAGAAGCTCGGAAGTTTTTATACCGTTGGTGGCAAAAGGAGGGAAGGCTTGACAGCATCGACCTTGACAGGGATAATTAAATAAATTTCGCTATTTGTTTTTGTTTCCTCTTGACAGGAAAATTCTAAATTCAAGTTTTATGTCTTATCAAACCACCAAATTATATGAAATTTTTTAACATCTTCTGGAGAATCCATGAGTTTAGACGAAGCTGAGTCTTTTGAGTCCACGTCCCTTGAGACTGTTTCTGACCAAGAATCTGGTCAGACTCCTGTTCGAATTGTAAAACGTCCCCGCCGTCGTTCCGCTGAAGTTGAAGAGAAAACCCCCGAACCAGAGCCTGTTGAAAGTACGCCTGAATACGCTTCTGTGCCGAATGCTTCTTCTGAAACGACATCTTCAGAATCACCATCCTCCGAAACGATTTCTACTTCTGAACCTATTTCCACTTCTGAACCTGTAGAGGGGGATTCTGGGGAATCGTCTGAACCTGGACATACACGACCAACTCGCAACTTTCGTGATAAAAGCCGTCGAGGTGGCCGTGATTTTCGAGATCGCGATCAAAACCGGGATCGCCCAGAGCGTGGTGATCGGAGCTTACGAGATCGTGGACGTGATGATCGCTACTCTGCCGTTCAATTTGACGAAAACAATAAGTTAGTTATCAACGACTTAACTGCCATGAATATGCAGGATTTGCGAAATAAGGCTGCTAGCTACGGAACCTTCTCGATGGAAGAGCTCAATGTGATGAAAAAGCAGGATATTATTTTTCAAATCCTGCGGGCTCATTCAGATCAGCGTGGCGTGATATTTACTTATGGTGCTTTAGAAATCCTCTCTGACGGCTATGGATTTTTGCGTTCTCCGCAAAATTCCTATCTTGCCGGCACCGACGATGTGTACATCAGCCCCAGTCAAATTCGGCTTTTCAACCTCAAAACTGGTGACACCGTTTATGGTCAAATTCGTCCCCCGAAAGAAGGGGAACGTTTCTTTGCCATGCTAAAGGTTGAAACCGTCAATTATGACGACCCTTCGGTAGCCCAAACTCGCATAAGTTTTGATAACCTGACGCCCCTCTACCCGGATACCCGTCTCAATATGGAAACCACGGTGGGAGAGATTTCCACACGACTCATTAACCTTTTCTGTCCTATTGGAAAAGGGAGCCGTGGCCTCATCGTGTCACCTCCTCGAACCGGGAAAACCATTCTGATGCAGAGAATTGCCAACGCAATTACTGAAAATCATCCTGAAGTCCATTTAATTGTTCTTTTGATTGATGAACGACCCGAAGAAGTAACCGATATGCAACGGACAGTCCAAGGTGAAGTCATTGCTTCGACTTTTGATGAGCAGGCCGCTCGTCACGTTCAGGTCGCTGAAATGGTGATGGAAAAAGCCCGGCGTCTCGTCGAACACAAAAAAGACGTGGTGATTTTGCTAGACTCGATCACGCGCTTGGCACGTGCGTACAATCAGACTGTGCCCACGAGTGGAAAAATTCTGTCTGGTGGTGTCGATTCGAATGCTTTACATAAGCCCAAACGCTTTTTTGGAGCAGCTCGCAACATTGAAGGTGGTGGTAGCTTGACCATTGTGGCCACCGCATTAGTCGACACGGGTAGCCGTATGGATGAAGTCATTTTTGAAGAATTTAAAGGTACGGGCAATATGGAAATTCATCTTGACCGTCGACTTTCTGATCGCCGTTTGTTTCCTGCCATCAATATTAAGAAATCAGGTACCAGAAAAGAAGAATTGCTGTTGACCGAAGAAGAACAAAATAAGCTTTGGGTGCTTCGCAAAGTTCTGGGCCCCATGGACGATCTTGAGATCAGTGAGCTCTTAATTGATAAGATGCGAAAAACTAAAACGAACGACGCTTTCTTGAAATCCATGAATACGATGTAGGCTTTAAAAGCCTCCCCAACAGGAGGAGGCTAAAGAGAAGGACTAACCAATCTCCAAACTGCACATAGAAGGTTTCACCATGACGTGCCGTTATGGGGACTTTGACGTCAAGAACTCCAGGACGGAAGAGTGGTAACGGACCGGCTACGGTACGACCCCAGGGGTCTACCATTTCGGTAACCCCGCTATTGGTGGAGAGTATCAGGTAAACCCTATCTTCGACTGTACGAAAGCGGGCAGCCACTTCGTGTTGAACTTCGCTGGACGCCATCTTTGACCAGGAATCATTGGTAAGATTCACCAAAACTTGGGCACCTTTTTGAACCATAAGTCGGGTAAGCCACGGGAAGGCATCTTCAAAACAAATTGGTGTGCTGAAGTTCAACTCTGAGGCTTTACCTTGAGAACTTGGCAGGGGTAAGTGGAATACGGTGAGTTTTCGTCCTAAAGACCAACTACCTTCTAAACCAACCACCGATTTGAAAAACTTTTGAACAAACGGCACATTCCAAAAGGGTATGTGTTCGGCAAAGGGAACTTGTTGAATTTTGCCATAGTAATCCACGATTCGCGAAGCCGGATTCATGAACACGGTGGCATTGACCCAACCCGGATCATCGGCGTCAGGACTTTGAGCATAGGGATTTCCAAATAACCAATAGGCGTCGTGGGATCGGATGACACTCATCAAGGTTTGTCCGGCTGGATGGTATTCGTAAAAGGGGCGACTAAATTGCAAGGGACCACGAATCGAAGTTTCACTCCACACAACCAAATTGATGTGATCTTTTTTCATACCTTCCAGACTCAGTTTTACAGCTTCTCGCAAAGAATCTCGGTCAGCTTTTGAAGGCCAGGGGCCATTTGAGGCCCAAGGGTCGCTACTTTGTTGAACTAGGGCCAGACGAGCATACCCCAAAGTAGGCTGAGGAGGGGTCGTGAGTTTAACCACCCCATAAAGTGCCGTTACTGCGGTCAGAGCCATAATTACCCAGCCAGGTGTCCAATCTGGAGTTTTGTGACGGCTTAAACTGTCAGCTAGATCGCTCAGCCAGACATTGAGAGCAATAACCAGAAAGGCGATAAAGGCTAAACCAGTGAGGTCGGTGATTTGAATCAGCCATAGCCAGCCGTGAAAAGGGTAGGGGGCCAATCCCCAGGGAAACCCCAAAAATCCATTCGAACGCAAGTATTCATAGACGGCCCAAACCGCTCCTACGGCAAAAGGTCGCCATACAGTTTTTTCTTGAAGGAAACGCCGTAAAAAAGGACCAAGTAAAGCTCCAAAGGCTGCTTCGACAATAGCGGGACCCAACAACGTCCAAACGGCATAATCTTTAAAAAACGCCAGCCAGTAGCATTGGATTAGGGTTGCAATAAAGATAAAGAGAGCCGTCAACAGGGAAGCTTCGCGATTTCGTTTGGTTTGTTGGAGTGCCCAAAACAGAGGTACCCAAGCTATCAACGCCAACCACGGGCTACCAGCTAGCTGTAGTTCATTCGGCATGGCCAGCGAAACAGAAACGGCGGAGGCAAGTACGGCCCAAATCCATGAAGCAGACATATTCAGCATTATAGCAAAAAGTCATTGAAGATACCACGTTTTCGACGTAAACTAGGAAAAAGGAAAAATGGTTGGATCCTAAACTCCTCATTTGCCGCGATATACATGTTCAGGAGTACGGTTCTCTCCCCTCCGTGGTAGCTTCTGCTCCGGGTAAGGTGGGAATTCTCGGTGATTACACCGAGTTTGCGCAGGGAATCACCTTAAGTGCAGCCACGAACTTTCGAGTTTGGGTGAGTGTGAGTTCTCGTTCAGATCATATTGTCAAGTTTTTTTCCCGTGAATATAATGAACGCAAGAAAGCTGTGGCTACCAGCATGAAGTACCGTAAAGAAGACCGGTGGGCCAACCTCCCCAAAGGAGTCTTAGCGGGTTTTGCCGCTTTGGGCGTAGCCTTGACAGGGCTTGAGGTAGTCATTTGCGGGGACATCCCTCAATCTATTGGCTTAGGTTCCTCTCAAGCTCTTTGCCTAGCCTCTGCCTATGCCTTTAATGAGTTTTTTCATGCAGGTCTTACTCCCGAAGAACTTACGACCCTGGCTTTTCAAGCAGAACACCACTTTTTAGGAGTTTCTCTTGGTCAGGGTACTGGAAAAACTCTGACTTACGCCTTAGATCATCACTTGTTTTGGTACGATGCCCGTCGAGGAGAGGGGGAAAACTTACCTTTCCCCGAGACAGGTTGGGAATTGGCCGTCATCAATTCACGGGTTCCCCCCAGTTCAAGCGAATCAGTTCGAGCCGCCCGGCAAGCCTGCAACTTATGCCTGAAAATTCTTAACGATGGACGAAACGGGAAATCTTTGCGGGATTACTCTAAGTCTGATCTTAGGGATAGCGTGGGAATCCTGCCTGAGGCGGCCAGACGCCGAAGTTTACATATCATTGATGAACTAGTCCGGCTTCAAGAAGCCTCGGATTGCTTGCGGACGAAAGATATGGTGAGCTTGGGGCGTCTCATGCACCGTTCTCATGAAAGTTTAAGAGATTTATTTGAAGTATCGTGCCCGGAAATTGATTGGTTGGTTAAACGGCTTCAAGATCTTGAGGGGCTTGCGGGGGCTCGTTTAACTGGTGAAGAAACTGGATCTAGTGTCTTAGCTCTGGGAAAACCCACGGCCTGGGCCAAATTTCGGCCTTTGGCAGAAGAATATGAACGAATATTTGGGTTCAAAGCCGAGCTAACAAGCTTTCGACCTTCCTCAGGGGCACGCCTGGATCAGCCTCTGAATCGAGAGATCAGCTCTTGAACAGTTGAAAGGTCTTCACTGAGAAGGTAAAATGCCTCAGGGAGGGGGCCGGATGCGGATTCTTCTGACCAATGACGATGGAATTGACAGTGAGGGCATAGCTGCCCTGGAAAACGCTTTAGCGGATCATGAAGTTTGGGTGGTAGCTCCTGACGGTGAGCGCTCCGGTCAAAGTCATGCGATTCAAATGCGAGGACCAGTAAAACTAGCACGCCGCGGAAATCGTCGATTTGCTTGTTCGGGTTCACCAGCAGATTGTGTTTTTTTAGCATTTCGAGGTTCCTTAGTACCGGCTTTCGACGTAGTGGTTTCTGGAATCAATCATGGACCCAATCTGGGTACGGATTTAATTTATTCAGGGACTGCGGCGGCGGCTCGCCAAGCTTCGCTTTTAGGTGTGCCGGGCGTGGCCTTATCCCTCGATGTGCAGTCTGCCCCTTGGGACTTTTCTCACGGTGCGAATTTTGTTCGACAAAATCTGGAAGATTGGGTGGCAGAATGGGTTCCAGGTACTTTTTTGAATGTCAATTTTCCCTCTCGTCCGTTATTTCCGCTCGAAGCAGAGTGGGCTGTGCCCAGTGAACGACGGTATTACGATCAAGTGGTTGAGTTTGAAGCCCCTGGTGGTGAAGTTTGGTGTTGGGTCAAAGGACTGATTTTAGACGATGCGATCGCGGAAGGCTCTGATTGGGCCGCTGTTCGTCGCGGCAAGGTTTCTTGTACGGTGGTAGCCAGTCACCCCGTGGCCTTGCAAGAGCGTCAAAATCGAAGGACTTTGCCGTGAACGATCCTTGGGAAGAAGGACTGAGGCTCTTTGAAGGCGGGCATTTTGAACAAGCTCTCTACTTTCTTGAGGATATTGATCCTTTAGAAATGCCTGAAGCGGCCTACTATCAGGCCCTATGCTATTCCAAGCTGGGTCGGGCCGAAGAAGCTCTTAAATCTTTAGATTTAGTGATTATTCAAGAAAGTAACTTTTTAAAAATTCTTCAAGCTCGGATGATTCGAGCGTTTTTGCTGACAACTGAGAAAAAATATCCCCAGGCTGAAAAAGAATTGAAAGGGATGATCGACGAAGGCGTGGAATCTGTCCAGGTCTTTTCGAATTACGGTTATGTCCTCTGGGCAACTGGCCGGGGAAAAGAGGGCGTGGCCTGGTTAAATCGAGCTGTGGCCATGGACCCTGAGAATGCCAATGCCATGAATTCTTTGGGGTATATTTTAGCCGAAGAGGGAGTGCTTTTAGAGCGGGCTCTTCAGTTGTGTCGCAAAGCCTTGGCCTTAAAGCCTGAAAACCCGACCTACCTCGATTCGCTGGGTTGGGTATATCACCGCATGGGCCAAGATAAGGTGGCAAGATTTTACTTAGATAAAGCGGTAAAGGCACAGCCGGACAATCCGGACTTTCGTCAGCATCAAAGGGTGGCGCTTCAGGCCTTAGGAGAAGAAAGCACCCCAAAGAGACGTTTATGAAAAAATATTGGTTCTGCTTAGGTTTATTGCTCGTGACGTTTTCAGTTTCTGCTCAAGATCAGCCGCTAGATTACAATATGGTGAGGGCTGATTCCGCCTTTCGGGACGGCGTTGACCTATATAACAACGGGCAGTACAACCGAGCTCTGATAGCTTTCCAAAAGGCATTAAGCTATAAACCCGAACGTACCGACATCCGTGAATGGTTGGGAAACACCTTGTACGCGACCGGGTTAGTGTCCCAGGCCTTGGTAGAATGGCACCATGTTTTAAATAGCGGTGGGGTTCATGAATACTTGTCCCATGTGGTGGATGTGGTCGAAGCGCGACGCAGTTTAGACCCCCAGACCAAACGACCTGATCGGTATCTACCTCTGTACGAGTTAAACGGTAAGACCAAGGACGGGACAGGTCGGGCTCTTTTTTTGAGACCCACGGCCGTGCGGCCCCTGCCGGATGGCGGCTTTCTGGTGGCCGCCTTCGGTAGCGAAGATGTCATGAGGTTTAATGCGAACGGGGATTTAGAGCAACGTTTTGTCGGTGCTGTAGGACGTTTAAGGGCTCCGTTTGATGTGCTGCCGTTTCGGGATCATTTTTATGTCAGCGAATTTACCACAGATAATGTGGCCATTCTTGATCATAATGGCTTAACCGTCAAAACTTTTGGTAGTACGGGCCGTGGCGATGGGCAATTTTTGGGCCCTCAGTTTTTGGCCACGGACGGTCAGGCCATCTATGTTTCGGACTGGGGTAATGCCCGAGTGTCGAAATTTGACCCTGAGGGTAAGTTCTTATTTTCGTTTGGTGGACCGACCGTGGGCTTTAATGGACTATCCGAGCCAACTGGCTTGGCAGCGACTTCTGACACAATCTTTGTCGCCGATAAAAACAAGCGGGCTGTTTATGCTTTTGATACAAGTGGAAACTGGCTGGAAACCTACGGCAAGGACCTCTTTCAGGGACCTGAAGGACTATCTTTGATGTCAGATGGACGGTTACTGGTCTCGGATGGCCCCAAAGTTTGGATTCTTGATACGGTTCAAAATACCGTGACCCCTTTTGACCCTGAATGGAACCAAGGACTTAATGTGACGGATGCTGTCATTGATGCGAACCAAGATTTGCTGTTGTCAGACTTTGATGCCAGTAAAATTCGTATTCTTACAGAAGGCCATACCATTTATTCGGGGTTGTGGGTAAGGATCTTGCGGGTTGACCGTTCGGCTTATCCTAAGATTGCCGTGTGGTTTGAAGTCGAAGACCGCTGGGGACGGCCTGTAACGGGTTTGGATGCAACGAATCTATTACTCTCAGAAAGTGGAACCCGGGTTGTCAATACTCAATTAACATTTCAAGGATTCCGTTCTCACGAAGCCGATGTAGCCCTCCTAGTTGACCGAGATCCTAGCATGGCGGATGCCGATGATGCGGTTCGTCAAACGGTAGATTTTTTTAGCCGAGCTTGGGCAACAAAAGGGGGCATCGGTTTATTTGCCGATACCCATCACCCAGTTCCTCAAAATCAACGGTTTTCTTCGGCTTCAGATAATGAAGCGGCCGCCACTGACCCCTCCACTTTGACATCGAATGGAGAACTCGACGTAGCCATCCGTCTAGCGGCATCCTCAATGATTCCTTCTTTGCGGAAACGGACGGTTGTCTACCTGACGTCTGGCAATCTCCCCCCAAGGGCCTTTGCTCGTTATGCTTTGCCCGAAGTTGCCGATTACCTCAAAAATAATGGCATCGTGTTTAGTGTCGTTTCCGTGGCTGACAACCCTTTGCCACCAGAAATTCAGTTTTTGGTGAAAGCCACAGGCGGACGTGTCTACTCTTCTCGCCAAAACCTTCAACTTTTTCTGGACAACCAGGACAATCGTATCAGTGGCTTGTATGCCTTGAGCTATAAATCGATTACGCCTCAGCAGGATGGAACTCAGATAATTCCCGTGCGGGTAGAAGTTTCGAGGTTCAATAAAGAAACGGGGCGAGGTCAGTTGGGGTATTTTGCTCCCCAGTAAACCTTTGGTCTTGCGCCAGAACGGAGGCGCTTTTACAATAAAAGGATGGAAGTTGAGTTTTGCCCCCGTTGTTCGACTGTGGTCAACCGCAGTTATTTGTATTGTCCCAGTTGCGGGGCCCGTCTTCATGAGGTCCCCGAATTTGCTCAGGTACTGGACGAGTCTTTACAAGGCTTAAAAGACCGCGAAGTTCAGCGGCAAATTCAACGGTTAAATGCTCTATTATGTCGTCTTGCCGCTTTGGAAGAAGCTCTGGACGCCTGGGAATTCGTCCGCTAGAGCTGTTAAGGATGTATTCATGAAACGTTGGGGGATTTTGCTCCTGTGGAGCAGTCTAGCAGGAGCCTTGTCTGCTCAGGTGAGTTTTTCAGGCTTGGCTGTCGATCAGAATGAGCACTTGTTATTTGCAGTCCATGCCACCTCGCCACAAAACTCTGATACTGGTTGGTTTGAAGCTGATCTCAGCACAGGAAAACTCAAAACCCTGACTTTTCCTGTTGATCGTGCCGAATGGTTGCCGGGAACTTCAGCCTTACAGTGGTCCAATGCCTTTGGGACCTACCGGTTGCTCCCTCAGGGGACGGTCGAGACGGTTTCACCTGACAGTTTTGCAGGAAAGTCCCCCTTACGATGGGGAAAACCTTTACCCTCTGCCTACTCTCCCGATGGGATTTGGGCCCTGGTTCAAGTCCAAAAAACTCCGTTAGAAGGGGATTTAGCCCTCTGGAATATCAAAACAGGGCTTCTTGAAAGGATATCCCAGGATATCGACTTGTCGACGAACGAAGCCCCAGCGCTGTGGTCTCCTAATGGTCAGTTTTTTATCTACGTGAAAGCAGGTCAATTGTATTACTATTCCCTTCAGCAAAAAGATCAAAACCAAGTTCCTCCAGAGTCTCTTCGTTGTTTAGGACCGGGTTTTTTATCCAGCGTTAGCTGGGGACCGGATGGGGACTTGATTTAGTCCCAGCACGAAAATCGGTGACTTTGCCGCGGATGGTGCCGCGGGGTCTTCCAGCCAGCGCGCATGCGACCCGGCATCGACCCTGTAGCGGACGATATTCAACGGTTCGGCATCGGGG
>DAIDJJ010000007.1:0-34306 GCA_027451385.1 Spirochaetales bacterium
CCTACTACCTCCTCCCAGGTTTTTCGTTGCAACATCGCCAGGTGAAATTGACCACTTTTTTCCTAGTTTGAAGCTCCAAGCAACCACTAAGATGATTCTTTTAAGATGTTGATCACATTGTTCCGTTCGAGGAAGGGTTTCTTGAAGCCGATTGACGACCCTGGCTTGTTTTTGAACGTTGCCTCGCAACTTGTAGGCATCGAAGATCACAATCGCACTAAAGACAGCGGCGAGGCCGAATAAATCGGATCCCGGTCCTTCGTAGACGGCAATGGCAACACTCAAAGACGTCACAAAGGCGGAATGCGCAGACGGCATGCCTCCAAACGTCAGTAAGTTTTTCAGGTGGAACTGTCGTGTTTTGAGGGTGAGGGCCAACCATTTCAAGATTTGACTGAGCACTTGAACACCAACAGCAATGACGAGAGATTTAGGCAGAATAGTCACGCGCTTAGTTTAGGCGAAGTCTAAAAAAGACTCAACCAAGAAAGCAGAGGTTTTTTTCTTGAATTTCCACGAGAAGCGCGTTACATTCATGGTCGTTGATAAGACTATAAGGGACAATGGAGGTAAGCGTGAGCAGTCGATCTGTCATAACTGAAGCTTCTGTGACGCTCAGCGTTTTCGGCCTCGATCAGCATCCAAATCCGAAAGCCGTCATGACCTCGTTAGAACAACTCCAGGGCGTCCGCACAGCCAAGCTAGATTTGAAGAAAAAATTGGTCAAGATTGTCTGGAATCCTACGGCAAGCTTAACGAAAGAGGATCTCATTTCGGCGGTATTTCGCTGTGGGGTGGCCGCAGAAGAACTGGCTTGAAGAACTAGCCCGAGGTTCGGGGACTAAGCTTTTAGGTATGAGTCCAGCGGGCAAAATTGCTGGTCCAGTCGCCGGAATGAAAAACTTGAAGAAAGCGTTCAACTGTTTTTTTAACATAGGGCCATAGGTTCTGTGCGGTCAGAAAATCGGACTGCTTTCCGCAGAGCTCCAACTGTTCCAACAAGGCACAGCCCTCATCTGCCGCAACAGCTCGCAAGGCCCCCTTCAACTGGTGCGCATACATTTCGAGGTCTGTTGCGTTATGCGTTGTTAGGGCCCCTTGAAGGTGTTCAAGTCGTTCGGGTAGGGTTGCCTCGACAGTTTTGATGAGTTCGAGGTAAAGCTCTTTATTGCCGTCAAGAAGCCGCGCGGCTTTCTCGGCGTTGAGGACTAATAGTTCTGCCACATAACTAAGTTACAGGGAAGACGCGATAATGGCAACCGAAAGCCGGACTTCCCGAGCGGGACAAGACGTGATATAAAAAGTTCTGCCGTACCCGCGTGAAGTTTTTCTCTGAGGAACGCGGCTGGCAAGTTTTCCCACGGAGCGTTTTTGATGGATCAGGATACTCTGGTGAAGAGCCTACACCCCCTTGAGGTCAAGGTTTTGCTCACCTTTGGTCCCGGTGTTCCCCTAACGGCAGGGATACTGGGTGAAAAACTTGGGTATAAAGTAGGTCAGGCCAACCAGGCGTTCTCGTGGTTGTGCACAAAAGGCCTAGCCCGGGAAACCGGCCGATCGTCTAAAACGGTTTATGAGATTACGGACCTGGGCCGGGAACAATTGTCGAAGGGAACCCCCGAAGAGAACCTCCTCAAGGCACTCGAGAGCGGACCTGTGGCGATGGCAGACGCGGCCCAGCTTTTGGGCTTAGAGCAAAAGGATATGGGAAGCGCCTATGGCCAATTAGCCAAAGAAGGGCTGGTGGCGATGGACGAAACAAAGCGCATCGTCAAAAAGGCCGCCCAAAGCCCTCGTCTGCTCACCTTACGAAACTTACTGCAAAAAGCTTCTGAAGCAGAACTGGAAGAAACGGCCTTAACCCCCGAAGAGACTACGGTTTTGTCGGCCAATGCCAAAAAGCGTGGGGCCGCGGCGTCGGTTTTCAAAGTCAGTGAGCGGGAAACCGTCATGTATGAACTTACCCCCGAAGCTGAGAATGCGGTTTCCGTTATCCGGGCCCAGGGTGTCACTGGCGACGAGCTGGGCGCTTTGACTCCAGCCCTCCTGGCTTCTGGTGCGTGGAAGACGGGGGTGTTTCGCCCGTACAATGTGTCGGCTCCTCCCTCGCGGTTAGTGATCGGACGGCGCAACCCCTACCAAGAGTATATTCTGGGGGTCAAAGATAAGTTGGTTTCTTTGGGGTTTGAAGAGTTTGACGGCCCCTTGGTCGAAACAGAGTTTTGGAACGGTGACGCCCTGTTTATGCCCCAGTTCCACTCTGCCCGCGACATTCATGATGTCTATTACGTCAAGAATCCTACTCACGCCAAAGAAATTGAACAGCCCTGGTTGGACCGCATTGCGGCGGCTCACACCAATGGCGGTGATACTGGAAGCCGTGGTTGGGGCTACAATTTTGACCGCGATTTTACCCGACGACTGATTCTGCGTTCGCAGGGAACCGTTTTGTCGGCAAAACAGCTCCCCCAGGCCAAGATTCCCGGCAAATACTTCGGCGTGGTCCGTTGCTTTCGCTACGACCAAGTCGATGCTACCCACGGGGCTGACTTTTATCAAACCGAAGGTATCGTGCTGGGACAGGATGTCAACCTGCGTACCTTGTTAGGTCTTTTAAAGATGTTTGCCATCGAAGTTGCCGGAGCGACCGAGGTCAAGTACGTTCCTGGCTACTTCCCCTTTACAGAACCCTCGGTCGAAGTCCATATCAAGCACCCGGTTTTGGGGTGGTTTGAAATGGGCGGTTCGGGAATCTTTCGTCCTGAAGTGACCAAGTCCCTAGGGATTGACGTACCGGTGCTGGCCTGGGGCTTAGGAATTGACCGCATGGCCTTAATGTCGCTGGGACTTTCGGACATTCGAGAACTGTTTACCGCCAATATTGAGAACGTTCGATTAAGAAGAAGGAGCTAACGCTGTGCCTAAGATTGAAGTCAAACAAACTGGCCTGGAACGCTATTCCACGCTAAAGCCTTCGGTCGAAGAGCTCGCGGAGATGTTGCCCGCTATCAAGGGTGAGGTCGACGAAGTCAATCGCGAAACCGGTGTCCTAAAACTGGAATTCAACGACACCAACCGTCCAGACTTGTGGTCGACGGCGGGAGCGGGGCGGGCTCTGCGGACGTATTATACCGGTTGGCTGCCGAACTATGAGTTTTTTTCACGGCAAGGAAAAAGTTTGCCCGATGAGGGGCGCCGCGTGGTCGTGGAGGCCTCTCTGCGCGGAATCCGACCGTATTTGGCGGCGTTTGCGTTACGGGGTCCCGCGATGGATGCTGTGACGTTAGATGACTTGATTCAAACCCAAGAGAAATTGTGTTGGAACTTTGGCCGAAAAAGGAAATCGATCGCGATGGGCGTCTACCGCTCGGAACAGATCCATTACCCGGTCCGCTATCAAGCTGTTAACCCGGATACGACACGGTTTCAGCCCCTAGGTCTCGATAAAACTCTGAGTTTGCGTGAAATCTTGAAGCAACACCCCAAAGGTGTGGAATATGGTCCCCTTGTGGCAGATTATGCTCAGTTCCCTTTTTTAACGGACAGCCGGGGTGAAGTCTTGTCTTTTCCTCCGATCATCAACAGTGCCCAGCTGGGGGCCGTTCAAGTTGGTGACCGTGAACTCTTTGTAGAAATGACGGGAACGGACCTCCCGAGTTTGACTTTAGCGGTGTCCATTGTTGCGTGTGACCTGGCGGATGCAGGGTACACCATTCTTCCCGTGACGGTAGAGTATCCTGACGAAACGCCCTTCGGCAAAACCGTAACCTTTCCCTACTACTTTCAGGATGAGGTCAAAGCCGAACTCGGTTTTATCAATAAACTTTTGGGGATCAACCTGGTGGGTGAAGAAGCTCAACAAGCCTTAGCCAAGATGGGCGTCTCCTCCCGGTACAGCAACGGCCAATTGACCGTGATCCCTCCCGTTTATCGCAATGACTTTTTACACCCTGTGGATGTGGCCGAAGATGTCGCCGTGGGGAGGGGCTTAGCCTCGTTTGAACCAGAACGTCCCTCCGACGCAACCATTGGGCGGTTAACCGATGCTGAGCTTTTCGGTCGTCGTGTTCGCGACCTCATGATTGGCATGGGGTTTCAAGAAATGATTTTCAACTACTTGGGAAGCCGTCGCGATTTTATTGAACGCATGAACATTTCCGGCAATGAAGTCGTACAAATTCTAAACCCTATGACCGAAAACTATGAGTTCGTCCGCAACTCGATCGCGCCGAACCTGTTAGAGGCAGAAGGGGTTTCGGGGAATGCTCTTTACCCTCACCATATCTTTGAAGTGGGCAAAGTCGTTCGTCTTGAGCCCTCTCACCGGGAAGGAAGTGTGACGTCAAACAGTCTGGGCTGGCTTTCTGCGGCTCCCGAGGAAGGGTTTAATCAGATCAACAGCCGTGTCGCCGCACTGTTGTACTACCTCGGGAAAGACTACAAGGTGAAAGAGTCCACTGACCCTCGGTTCATTCCCGGCCGAGCCGCAGAAGTTTGGATTGAGCGTTCCCCCCAACCGGAATTTGCCCCCCAAGCTGAGTTTGTGGGTGTCTTTGGGGAAGTTCACCCCGAAGTTCTCGAAAACTGGAACGCCGGGGTTCCCTGTACGTTGGGCGAACTCAACCTGGACGTCTTAGCCCGTTAAATTAAGACTTCAGACTTCGGAGGGCGGCCACGGCGAGGTCGTGGTCTGCCTCTTGGGTCAACCCTGAAACGGCTAGCACTCCAATCAGACCGGCGTTTTTGATCCGAATGGGAAAAGCCCCCCCGTGAAAGCTGTATTCGGCTTCAGAAAGCCCATACTTTTGCTGGGGTGTGGCGCCGCTTTGAGCCAGCTTTCGTCCCATATAGTAGCTTGAGTGACCAAAGCGTAAAACGGTTTTCGTTTTTCGATCCAACCAGGCATCGTTATCGGGAGAGGTCCCTTCCGCGTCAAACTGAAAGGCTCGCTGTCCCGAACGCGTGATCAAGATGGCGATTTTCAACGACTCCCGTCTAGCCTTTTCGGCCAGAAAGCGCCCCAATTTCCAGGCAGTGTCTGCGTCAAAGCGTGTAAGGGTCAATTCAACTTCTAAGTCTAAAAGCTGATCTAAGTTTACGTTTGTTTCCATGCGGGATTTTTCTCCTCGAAGTTCTCAATATACTCCGGGAATCGGCCGGAAACAGGGTGGGGAGGGAAAACTTAGGGCAAAACTTGAGGGATAACTTAGGGCAAAAAAAAACTGACAGCTTAGCTGTCAGCTTCTTACCGGCGGTCGGAGTTGAACCGACACGGTATCGCTACCGGTGGATTTTGAGTCCACTGCGTCTACCATTTCGCCACGCCGGCGTATCTGTCCTTTATAAAGAAGAACGCGCCAAAGATCAAGCACCTTTTTGTCAAAGATCCAGCTTCTCAGGCTCTTCGTGTGAGTGACAATCCAGGGGTGGTTTCGTTATACTGGGGGTATGCCAGTTTGTACCGCTCGCTTTCTTGATCGAGATCATGAACCCTCTGCCGGAATGTTGCCCGAAACTTTTTTTAAATGTTCTGCCGTGACCGAATGGCACTTCCCTTGGCCAGAAAAAACTTACGAGCGTGTTGCCACCGAAGTGCGCTTGGCCTGGTCAGCCAAGTTTCTTTATGTGCATTTCTGGTCGTTGGACAGCTATTTCTTTGCCCGCGAAACTAAACCCAAAGGAAAAGTTCAGCTGGACGACTATGTGGGGGTTACTCTGGCTCACGGTGGACTGTGCCGAGGTTGGCTGGTGAATCCTGTGGGGGCCCTCGCGGAGTTTTCTGCCCCCTACCAAGACGCTCCCTTGGCCGAGGCAGATCTAGATCGTTCCTGGAAGTCAGCCGCACTCAGTAAAACGGGACAATTCCCTGCAGGCTGGTCGTGGGAAATTCGAATTCCCTTTGAAAAAGATTTTTCAAGCACCCCCTCCCGAGGGGATACCTGGAAGGTACAATTTCACCGTCAAGACATCGATAAACAGGGCCATGTCTCGCGAGCCGAGTGGGCGGCACCCCGAGTCGATACTCCCGGGATTTTAGACCCCGGAAGTTTTGGGGATTTGCAGTTTTAAAGCCTTGCCGTTTTCCGGCGAAAGAGTCTGTGCTCAGGGTTGGATGACTGTGCCAAAGAAGGGTTCATCCCGTAAGATTTTTCCAAGGTTATTCAAGTCACTCCCTGACGCGACACAAACCTTGAGTCCCAGTTGAGCGGCTTGTCGGGTGGCAATCGGGTCAAAGGGGGTGTTTTTCCCAGGAACCCATTCTTCGCCCACGATGGCGCGAAACTCTTTCCAGCTGGCTTTCGCCAAGGGGCGGGCCTCGGGGTTTTTCTTGGGATCATCCGTATATACCTGGGCAATATTGGATAAGTTCACCACGGTGCCGGCTTGGAAGCGTTCGGCAAGGACTACCGCGTCAAAGTCGGTCGAAAAGCCGGGTTTCCAGCCGGCCGCCACGAGAACGCGGCCCGTCCATTCCAAGGGGGCGGTGGGGTCAGTCACGACTTCATTGGGACAGTCAGATCCAAAAGCCGCTTTAACCAGCTGGGCATTGAGCCGGGTTGCCATAATGCCAATCCAATCTTGAGCTTCGGAGGAAGGGTTCGTTTCCAGGGCTTTGAACGCGTCTTGGTAGAGTCGAGCCGGAGCCCCGCCGCCCACGATCAAGACGATGCGCCGCGCTGAGTCTTCAGCCAGCCATTCCCTGACGAGGTCTCGAAATTGGCGAAGAAAATCCACGGCCACCTGGGCTGGGGCGACAAGAGAGCCGCCGAGAGAAACGATCGTGGTTGTGGGGGTCATAGGGTCTCCTTTCACAAAAAAATCCGCGTCAGGCAGTGTAGGCTGGCTTTTCAGGTCAAGTCAACGCCGCTATAATGCCGCTCATGTTTCGATGGCTCCGTTCGCGTAAAATCCCCTCTGATCTGGATGCCTTTATGGCAGAAAAATGGGAGGCAAAGTTTTCTCACCCCACAGAAGCCCGCTTTGTCGGTGAAGCTGGCTCGGGATTTTTAGTGGAATTGGGCCGAACCGCCCGGATGGAGATTGTCCGTCCCCGGTTATTTGCCTGGACGGTTGACCCATGGTACCGCTACCGTGACCTTGTCTTAGAAGCTGATTTTAGCTTTGGCACTGGTAATGGCAGTAGTGCGGTCGGTTTGGTTCTCCGTTATACCAACGACGAAAATTATGCCTATGTTTTAGTCTCGAACACAGGACGCATCCGCTTTGATGTGGTGTTTAACGGAACCCCCATTCCTCTCATTCCTTGGACCAGTTTGGCCCAACCTCCTGGTCCTAGTTTTAATCTGACCGCCATTGTTCACGGTCAGCACTTTTCGTTCTACGTCGATAAGACTTGGGTGGCAGAGGTGGCGGATGACCATTTGGAATCTGGTCGGGTCGGCTGGGCGGGGCAGAACTATGGCGATCGCTCATCGGCCGAGTTTACGTTGTCGAGGTTCTTCTTGGAGTCCCGACCTTTGGAAGTGGAAGCCCAATACCTACGCTGGACGCGCTTGATTTTGTCTGACCCGGCCCAGCGGCGGGTCTTAGCCCAGTCGTTTTTTGGCTTTGGCCGTTTTATTGAAGCTGAAATTCAAATGCGTCGTGTGTTGGTCGATCACCCCGCCACCAGGGATGATCTGTTCTTTTTGGCCCAATGCGCACTTCGCCAAGACCGAACCTCCGAGGCTCTCAAGCTCATCGAAGAGATCTTACTCAAAGACTCCACTTGGGAGCTAGCCCTTAAAGAAAAGGCGAACATTTATTACTTGCAAAACCGCTACAGCGAACTCAAAGACGCTTTGGGGCCACTTCTTCAGCGTTTTTCCGACGACGATATGCTCTGGAATTTGCATGGTCACGCCCAAACGGGGTTAGGAAATTGGAAGGGGGCTTTAGACTCGTATTTGAACGCTTGGAAGGAAAATCCCCGTATGCCGGTGTATGCCCTCAATGCGGGGTTAACGCTAGAACGGCTTAAGCACCCGGATGAGGCGGCCAAGTATTACCTTGCCGCAGGGACAGAGTGGTTTAGGCAAGAGGCCTGGTCTGAAGTAGAGGATATTCTGGCTCGACTCGAGTTTATTGCATGTGATCAAACTCTCGAAGCGCAAACGTTACGGGCCAAAGCTCTGTTTCAAAGGGGAGAGGTTCATCGCGCCCGTCCCCTCCTCGAAGAGGCTCTACGCCAAGGTTCCAAGGACAGCGCGGTGGCGTACCTGCTGGCGGTAGCTTCTCGTCAGGACCGCAGTCTCGACGATGCCCTTCGGTTGGCCGCCCAGGCCGCTTCGTGGGAGCCGGAGTTTTACCTCTTTCACTTTAAATTGGCCGAATGGCTCAAAGAAGCCGGGAAAGATTTTGAAAAGGAATTGCAACAGGCTTTGGCCCTAGCCCCCCAAGACCCCTGGGTCTTGAATTTTCGGGGTTTAACGGCAGACTCGAACACGGAAAAAACCTTCTACCTTGAAAAAGCTCATTTGACGTTGCCTCAAGAATCCGCGATCGCCATCAACCTCTCGGACCATTATCATCGCTTAGGCCGGCGCGAGGAAGCGTTTCGTATTTTGGAAGGTTGGGAAGGCCGCGCGGATATTGCCAATCACCGCGGTAACCTTTTGGTCCGTGAAAGGCAGTTTGAACGGGCCGCCGAAGAATACGAGAAAGCGTTGGTCAGCGAGCCTAAGAACCTGGACTACCTTCAAAATGCCGCGTCCTGCGCCTTAGAATTAGAACGGTATATCCGCGCAGAAGAACTGCTGTTGACGATTTTAGATTTGGCCCCTTCGGCACAGGCTTACGTAGCCTTAGGAAACCTCATGCGTTTGGAAGGGGATTTTGTCCGTTCGGAAGTCGCTTTGCGTACCGCCTTAGAGCGAGAACCCGAGAACTTTGCGGCTTTGTTGGAATTGGGGTGGCTGTACTTATCCCGCCAAAAGTTTTCGCTGGTTCAAGGTATTTTAACACCTTTGAGAAGACGTCCCTTAGAGGAGTTTCAACAGCAGTCTGTTCAGGAGTTGCAAGCGGCCTACCAGAGGTTGGCGGGGGAGTGGCTATCGTGTGCGGGGTGCGGCCGAGAGTGGTGGGTGCCGCTTCAATTACCGTTACAGGCTTCCTTGAAAGTACGTGGAGAAATTCCTGACGACGCTCCTGCGGGAGCTTCCGAAGCAACAGGCAAAATCTATTGCGTGGGTTGTGCACAAAAATCCATGAAAGACGGCCGATTTTTATGTCCGGATTCGGCTCAGCCTTTAGTTTTGAAAGACGACCGCTTAAAGTTTTTGCTGCGTCAAGTTCTTGAAAAGCTTCAACCTTGACGAACCAGAGTTTTTCCGTGAAGATGAGTAACCAAGGTGGGTTGACTTGAAGTTTTCTATATGGCTTTTCGCCTTATCCCTGGGTTTCTTGGGGCTGTCGGCTCCAGCGCAAGCCCAGGACATTGTGACCGCAGTTCAGTTTTTCAATCAAGTCTCTGAACGTTATGGTGCGGTTAAGGATTATTCAGCCAATATAGCGGTTCAGCAAGGTCGAGAGCACATGACCGGGGTGCTGTATTATCGAAGCCCCAATATGATTCGGATCAATTTTAATTACCCCGACCACATGGTCATCAACTCAGATGGGCATGTCCTGACCGTGTACCTGCCTCGTTATAGTGTGACCTTTACACAAGCTTTAAAAAAGCATAGCGAAGCTGCCGTGGCTTCGATGGCCAGTCATCAGGGCCTTAACCTCTTACGACAGAGCTATTCGATTGCCTACCTCAATGGACCCGAACCCGAAGCTCTCGACGACAAAACTCCTGAAAAGGTTGTAAAGCTCCGTCTGTCCTGGCGAGAAGGGACAGAGGCCTTTAAGTACCTTGAACTGGATATTGGGCAAAACGGTTTTATTCGTCGGATTTCTGGAATCACGGCTGCCTCGGTTTCGGTGCAGTTTGATTTTACCAATATTCAGACAAACTTGGGGATTTCTCAAAATCAGTTTGCCTATGACAGTCCTCCGACGTCGAACGTCATCAATAACTTTCTCTTCGATCCGGAGAAATAACTATGGAATCCATCGGACAGACCCTTCGCCAAACCCGTGAAACCCGTGGCTGGTCCATTGAACAAGTGGCCCGAGAAACCAACATTTCTCGTCAATACTTGGAAGCTCTCGAAGATGACCACTATGAGGCTTTTCCCGCAGAGCCCTACATTTTAGGCTTTCTTCGAACCTATTGTGATCATCTCGGTCTCGTTGCCGAAGAAATGATCAATCGCTATCGCACCTTACGAATCCAAGAGCAACCGGCCCCCCTAGAAGCCTTAATTAAGAAGCCCACAGAGGTTCCGACAAAATTGATTGTCACCATCGTTTCCGTGGTGGTGGGGCTAGTGGTGTTAGCCCTATTGGTACCCGCGATCATCAGCTTGGGTCGTCAGCTCCCTCAGCTGATGGCCAAAAAAGCCACGACTCCACCCCCCAAAGTTTGGGAACTGACAGCCGATAAAAAATCTCTTGATGAACGATTTTATCCTGGTGACACCCTGGTCTTAGATTATTCCGGCAAGAGTTATCACTTTTTGGTCAAAGATCTGGGGGCTCAATTTGAGTTAACCGGCGACGGTAAAGATTACAAACTCCGTTTAGGCGACACCTTATTTTTGGATCTCGATAACAATGCCGTTCAAGACGTAAGATTCTTTCTCAGAGATTTCACTCCCAACCAGCCCTCCAAAGGTGCCGAATTGGATGTTGAGCGCTTGGGTGCTGTAACTCCCCTGGCCTCGGGTAATGGGGATTTGGGAACAGAAAAAATCCCTACCAACGCGGCTGGTTCAGCAGGGATGATTCTTGAGAAGCCTATTGTTCTTCAACAGGGTGACACGGCCAAGCCCTTCTCAGTCGATGTTTTGTTTCAGGCTCCTGCCTTGTTCCGATACATCGTCGATGGGAACATGCGCCAAGAAAACTATTACAGCAAAGGGCAGACTATCCACATCGATGCGACCAAGACGGCTGAGCTGTATGTTTCGAATGCGGGCGCTGTTACGGTCCAGGTGAACTCTACTCCTCTAGAATTAGGTACCCCAGGACAAGTTGCCACCAAACTGATTCAATGGGTTAAAGATCCCGCTTCGGGTTCTTTGCAATTGGTTGCTAATCCGTTGTATTAGCGGTGTCTTAGGTGGACGAGCTTCCTCCCTACGTGGCGACGCTCAATGAGCGTCAACGCGAAGCTGTCGTACATGGAAAGGCTCCTCTGTTAATTTTAGCGGGGGCTGGTTCTGGCAAAACTCGGGTGATCACCACCCGAATTGCCTACCTGATCGATCGCCTCTCTTTCACCCCAGACCAGATTCTTGCTGTGACGTTCACTAATAAAGCGGCCCGTGAAATGCAAGAACGGGTGGATCGTTTTCTGGTCGAAAGTGGTCGCGAGGCGGATTCCGCCGTCATGATCAAAACCTTCCATAGTTTTTGTTCTTGGTTTCTGCGTCGTAACGCGGCGGCAGCGGGATTGAGTCCGTACTTTGGGATTTACGATGACGATGATGCCTTGGCCCTGATCAAAACCGTCGTTCCCGAGCACCTGCCAACAGGTGAAGTTCGTGCCTTACTCAACGCGATCAGTCGTGCTAAGGACGATAACCTAACCCCCGACGATGACTTAGGGGGAGTCTCCGCCCACCCAGAATTTCCTGAGGTCTATCGCCGTTATGAAGAGAAGCTTACAGCCTCAGGAAATGTGGATTTTGGTGGTTTAATTCAAAAAACGCTCATGGTTTTGCACCGTGAACCGGCCATAACCTCGCGTCTAAGACAAAAGTTTCAAGTCGTTCTGGTGGATGAGTATCAAGACTGTAACGGCGCTCAGTCGCTTCTTTTAGAAGCACTCTACGGGCCGCAAACCTGGTTGGCCGTTGTCGGGGACGATGATCAATCGATCTACCGGTTTCGCGGGGCTGATGTCAGTCATATCTTGAACTTTCCCCAAAAGTTTCCTGGCACGGTAATCGTCCGTTTGGAACAAAATTACCGGTCTACAGGGTCAATCCTTGAGGTGGCTTCCCAGGTGGTGGCTCGAAACCAAGGGCGGTTAGGAAAGACGCTTTGGACGAGCAACCCTGTGGGGGACAAACCCCGCCTGGTCTACCTTAACGACCAAGATGAAGAAGCTGACTGGGCGGTGGAACTCATTCGGCGTGCCCCCTTAACCGAAACGGCGATTCTCTACCGAACGAATGCCCAGTCTCGTGCTTTTGAATCCGCTTTAGTGCGGGCCAAATTGCCGTACCGTTTGGTAGGGACCGTTCGGTTTTATGAACGGGAAGAAATCAAAGATGTTTTGGCTTGGTTGAAATTCCTTTGTAACTCGCGCGATGAAGTGTCTTTTTTTCGTATCGTCAATAAACCAGCTCGCGGCTTGGGAAAAGCTGCCCAGTCTCAAATTGAACAGCGTCGTCGCACGGATTGGCTGGATGCCTGCGGCCTGGCCCTCGCCGACCTGAAAGGAAAAGCCAAGGCTGGTTTGGGGCAGTTCCTTGAATTGTATTCCCACCTCAGCTTGCTGGCGAAAAACAGTCGAAGCTTATCCGACTTAGTTCAGCAGGTGATTGAGCATTCGGGACTTGGGGAGCACCATAGTCAGCATGAAGACTTAGGAGAAGCCAAAGAGCAAAACTTGGATGAACTCGTGAACGCGGCAGCCCCCTTTCCGGGGACGTTAGAAGGGTTGGTTCAGTTTTTGGAAAATGTCGAACTGGATGCCTCAGGAACCTTAGAAGACCAGCCTGGGGTGACCACCCTCATTACGATGCACAATACCAAAGGGTTAGAGTTTGACCGAGTGTTGGTCACCGGTCTCGAAGACGGCCTTTTTCCCCGCGATACCTTTGATCCCCAAGAAATCGAAGAAGAGCGTCGGTTATTCTACGTCGCGGTAACCCGAGCCAGACAAGAATTGCTGTTTTCGGCTTGCCGTACACGCCTTCAGCATGGCAAGTTTCAAGACCGTGCCCCCAGTCGTTTTTTGGCTGAGATTGACCCGGATTCTCTGGAAATCGTCGGGGCTGCCGGGGGTGGGGAACTTTGGGCAGTTGGTCAAAGGGTTTTTCATGACGATTTTGGTGTGGGCACCGTGGTCAAGAAATGGTACAATGGCTCTGAGCTCGGGTTAGATGTCCGATTTGACTCAGGACGGATGGGACGCTTTATGCCGGCCTACACTCCGTTAGAAAAGGTGGCGGCGGATGAGTGAAGCATGGGAAAACGCTGATTGGCACCTATTGGCCAAGTTACCGGCAGTTCAACGGGCCCGAGGCGACCGTCTTTATCTGGGTAAAGAAAAGCATTGGCTGGACTTATGGAAAGAGAATGGTCTGTATCTTGAGGGACGACGTCCCGAGAAATTGCTTTTAACGTGGAAAAATCAACAATCCAAGGGACTGGGGGGCCTACTTCCTTCGAAACTTTCCGCAAGATTAATCAAAGCAGTTCGACGACATTGGCCTGCTGCCCAGCAAGTTTTCATTTTTCGTTCTCCTGAAAAAGCCTGGAACGCCGCTTGCTCTTTGGTATCAGAAGGGGGCGAACCCGATTTTCGCCGTTATTGGTCGGATGTTGCCACGAATCAACCTGCTACCACGCTAAGAATCGATCGTCCTTGGGGGAGTTCTCCTCAAGATCCTTGCGAGACGGCTCGTTTGGTTTGGCCGGTGTTACCCTGTGGCCCTGTTCAAGCCAGACTCTTATTGATAGGCCAAGGCTGGGTGGGGCCGCTTCCCGAAGCGGAACAGTGGTCAGAAATGATTTCTGGTGCCGACGCGGCAGCCTTGCTCGAAGCGTTAAAGGTTTGGGAAAAAACCCGAGACCCCCTTCTGCAAAAAGAACGACAAGCTTTTTGGCAAATCACGGATCCCCTTGGACAAGGGCTCTTTACTCGTCAAGGGCCGTATTGGACCCCTCTGTGCGATCCCTCCAGTTACGAAGATCTCTTTCAGTGTTTTTTACAACACGGTTTTTTGTTACCCCCCGACATGAGTCAACCGGTGATTCTTCCGTCAAACCTCAGCGGCGGTGAGGTGTCGGCTTTACGCTCGGCCGTCCAAGCTTTTCTCCAACAGGAAAAATCGTGGGCGTAGGCTCTGCGGAACTCATTTTGGGGGCACAGCTCGTCGTCAGCTTTCTTGCAGGCGTAGCTGGGGTGGCACTTTGGGCTCATACTCGTGAACCGGCGTGGGTTTTTGTCGTCCTTGGTGTTCTTTTCGAATATGGCAGTAAAATGCTGGAACTCTTAGACCGGCTGGGGGTGATTCAACTCAATGCCTGGCTTTGGCAAGGAATCCCGTGGTTAAGGTTGCTGTTTGCGGTGCTCCCGATGCTACTGATCGCCGTGGGGCTGTTTCTTGCCATCCGAAGTTTCTTTAAGCCCTAACTCGTGAAGCTTAAACCTTAAAAAAAAGCCCGGCGAACCGGGCTTTTCAGTTTAAGCTTGGGTGATTCGATGAAGAATCTTAGACAGCCTTATCCAGCACTCGGTTTAACCGGGCCACAAAGGCATGCGGGTTTTCGAGGGGTACACCTTCTACCAAAAGAGCTTGTTCTAACAGCAACCACGAGGCGTCCTCGACCAAATCTTTGGACTTTGATTCCCGGAGTTTGAGGACCAATGCATGATCGGGGTTGATTTCTAGAATCGGTTTGGGGGTGGGGAGATCTTTTTGTCCCATGGCCTTCATCATCTGTTGGAGTTTGGCCGACGGGTCATCGTCACCCGTCACAATGCACGAAGGGCTTTCGGCTAAGCGGAAAGAGACGCGAACGTCTTTCACCTGGTCGCCCAAAATCTTCTTCATTTTTTCGAGAAGCGGTTTTAAATCTTTTTCTTTGCTTTCGTCCGCTTTGTCCTTCAGATCTTCGCCAACATCCGCTTTATTGATCGATTTGAGGTCGATGTCTTTGTACTTCTCAACGGATTGAAAGACGATTTCATCGATGTCATCATCCAGAATTAGGACTTCAATGCCTTTTTTCTTATAGACTTCCAAGAGTGGGGAAGCCCGCAGGGAGGTTTCATTTCCTCCTGTCAAAATGTACAGAGCTTTCTGGTCGGTGGTCATGCGGTCTTTGGCTTCAGCCAAACTGGTCCAGCCTTCAACCTTGGTTGACTTAAAGCGGATGAGTTCTAGAATTGCTTCACGGTTCGCGTAGTCTTGGTACAAGCCCTCTTTCAGAACGCGGTTGTACTCCCCTGCAAATTGCAGGTACTTGTCCTTATCGTTGTTGGCGAGAGACTGGAGCTCGGACAGAACTTTTTTGACGCTGGCAGTACGAATCTGTGAAAGGACTTTATTTTGTTGAAGAATTTCCCGGCTGACGTTGAGCGGCAAGTCTTCGCTATCAATCACCCCGCGCAAAAACCTCAGCCAAGTTGGCATGAGTTCTTTTTCGTCGTCGGTGATAAAAACCCTTTTGACATACAATTTGACCCCAGGTCGATAATCGGCTTGAAATAGGTCATAAGGCGCCTTAGCGGGAATATAGAAGAGGGTGGTATATTCCATGGTCCCTTCTGCCTTGGTGTGAAACCAGACTAAGGGGTCATCGTAATCGTGCGATAAGGTCTTGTAAAATTCTTTATAGTCTTCATCTTTCAACTCTGACTTGGAGCGCTTCCAAAGGGCTCCCGCATCGTTGGCCTTTTCGGTTGTCGGGACTTTCTTCGAGGTGCGATTCTCGCCTTCACCTTCCCATTCCGTTTTTTCATAGCTCAGGTAAATGGGGAAAGCGATGTGGTTGGAATATTTCTTCACCAACTCACGAAGACGCCAACTGCTGGTATACTCTTTCCCGTCCTCATTCATGAAAAGTTTGACGGTGGTTCCATGACCCTCTCGGTCGCTAGACTCAATTTCGTAACTGGTTTGACCATCGCTGGTCCAGCGCCAAGCCTGGGTTTCTCCCGCCTTTTTGGTGGTGACTTCGACACGGTTGGCTACCATAAAGGCACTGTAAAAGCCGACACCGAATTGGCCAATCAGGTTTGAGTCCCGTTTCGCATCGCCAGATAGTTGGGCCAAGAAGTTTTTGGTTCCTGAGCGGGCAATGGTACCCAAGTTGGCAGCCAAATCCTCGGCATTCATACCAATGCCATTATCACGGATTGTCAGGACGCTGTTGGCCTCGTCAATTTCAATGTCCACACGGGGATCAAAAGTTAGGCCTTTGAAAGCGTCATCGGTGAGGGTCAAGTACTTAAGCTTATCTAAGGCATCCGAGGCATTGGACACCAACTCTCGCAAGAAAATCTCTTGGTGTGAGTATAAAGAATGGATGATGAGCTTGAGCAACTGACCCACTTCGGTCTGAAACTCATGTTGAGACATACGATTCTCCTAGGAAAGGGTTTAGCTTTAAATTAGCGAAAACAACTCGTCTCGGCAAGCTGGAGACGGAGTTGTATTCGTCTAGAAGCGATATCTGACAGCAAAACCCCCGGAGCCCTGAAGGCTGGTCGAGGGAATGATCTGCATCCCAATTCCAAGCTCAAAGGCTAACTCAAGCGGGATTTTCTGAAAGCGGTACAAAATACCGCCGGGAATGCGGACACCCAAGCCAAAGGTATTCCCGACATTGACCTCGGCGCCAACACCTACGTACAAAGGAAAATCTTGCCCTTTGATCACGATGACACCGGGGAATTCTTGCAGATAGTTAGCTTGAACCAAGAGACTTGTCTGGTTGTACAAGCTCCAGGCCGCTTTGGCTTCAAAAGATTGTGTATCCGTAACCCCATAACGGACCGTAAGTCCTGTGGGTTCACCTAAAAAGGCGCCGGCGGCCCAGCCTTTGGCACCTGGTGCTGTGGTTTGAGCAAAAGAGGACACAGCCAAGCTGACCGCTAAGCCTATGGTGATCAAGGTTCGGGGGGCAAAAAGTCTTTTTTTTATCATGAACATCTCCTTAAAGGATTCATAAATATTTATCGGTACGTCCAAAATCTCGTAAGCAAACTAAAAAGTCAAGTTTTGAACCCTCCGGTTTTCAGCGCTTCAGGTCTTCAACGCTGCCTGACGTTTATAGTGATCTTCGAGGACTAAGGCCGCCATGGCTTCAATGACAGGCACAATCCGGGGACAAATGCAGGGGTCGTGCCGGCCGATGGTTCGGATTTCTTTCTCTTGACCTTCGAGATCAACTGTCTTTTGAAGTTTCGAGATCGAAGAGGTCGGTTTGACCGCCGCCCGAAAAACAATCTGTTCCCCGGTGGAAATTCCGCCCAGAGTTCCTCCGGCGCTGTTGGTGACGAAACCCTGTTTGTCCATGGGGTCGTTATGCTGACTGCCTAACAGATCGACACACGCGAAGCCCAGCCCCATTTCAAAGCCTTTGACCGCCCCTAAGGACATGATGGCTTTGGCAAAATCCGCTTCGAGTTTGTCAAAGACTGGCTCGCCTAAGCCGGGGGCTACCCCATCAATGTGACATTCCACAATGCCCCCCACGCTGTCCCCTTCGCTGGCCAAACGTTCGATGATGGGGATCATTTGCGCCGCCGCGTTAAGGTCTGCCGCTCGCATGGGGTTTTTCTCGATGACCGAGTAGTCCACGCTTTCACATGAAATGCCGGCACAGCGGCGGGTGAAGGCACGAATCGTGACACCACGGCTTAACAAGATTTTTTTGGCCACTGCTCCGGCGGCAACTCGCGCTGCGGTTTCTCGGCCCGAGGCACGTCCCGAACCACGAAAGTCTCTGATTCCGTACTTGGTCAGGTAGGTGAAATCGGCATGACCCGGTCGAAATTTATCCTTGATGTCATCGTAGGCACTGGACTGTGCATCCTTATTGTACAGGATCATGAGAATCGGGGTCCCCGTCGTTTTTCCTTCAAAAACTCCCGATAAGAGGTGGACTGTGTCCGGCTCTTGACGGGGTGTCGTCACAGAAGATTGCCCGGGTTTTCGGCGGTCTAATTCTTTTTGAATATCTGCTTCGCAAAGTTCTAAGAGGGGCGGGGCCCCGTCCAGCACAACGCCTACGGCTCCACCATGAGATTCGCCGAAGGTGCTGATTTTAAAACTATGGCCAAAACTTGATCCTGGCATGCTAACTCTCCTGTGGGGCAAAGGCTTCAAGGCTATCACAAAGACGGCGGAAGGCGGTATCGAGGTCGACACCATGCAAATCCAGTTCGCCGTCACAAACCGCTTGCATTCGTGCTGTTCTATCCAGATAAAGGGCTTGAAAATCTTCCCAAGGATGCTCGGGTGACAAAAAGGCAGGCAAGCCCCCTTTCAGGATACGGTCAAACAAAACCTCGGGGGCTTCTTTCAGATGGATGAGTATTCCTTGCCCTGAAAGTTGAGCAACAGCAGTCTGGTTGTCGATAGTGCCGCCGCCCCAGGCAAGAACCAGAGGGCTGGTCTGCATTTCTTGTACCGCAACCGAGGCGGCCAAGGTTTCGAGCCGTTGAAAAAGAGACTTTCCCCCAGAACGGTAAACCTCTCGGGCCGAGCGTCCTTGGGCTTCGGGAAGAGCCTCAATTAAATGGTCGAGATCTCGAAAGGGCTGACGTCGGAATTGGGCCAACTTTTTCCCCAACGTAGATTTTCCCGTATGTTTCATCCCTACAAGCTGAACAGTCACAGCCCTAGAGTATCCGGAAGAGTTCGTCTCGTCCAGCGGGAGAGGTGGTGAGATGGGCTTTCCCCTTGACGCTCATTCCTCTAAAAGGGGAAGGTTTTGATCGTCCAGCTCGGGCAACATCAGAGGTAAACGGAACGTCGTCCCGACACCCTGCAAACTTTCGATGTGCAACCGTGTTCCTAATTGTCGGGCCATATCAAAGCAAACGGTCAGCCCTAGTCCCTGACCTTGCTCCTTGGCGGTGCCTAGGGTGGTAAACGTCTCGCTTTGCGAACGGAGCCGCTCGAGGTTCTCTTTACTAATGCCCACACCGGTATCGGTCACACTGAGCTCGGCGCCGCCAGAAATCTCGCGCCCCGTCACGGTGATTTGACCCCCTGGACGGGTAAACTTCAACGCATTGTGGATCAGGTTGCGCAAAATCGTGGCTAACATGGCTTTGTCAGAATAAATTTGAGTACTGAGGTGAAGTTCGGCCTTCAAGGAGATGGACTTATCACGGGCCATGAGCTGAAACAAGGTAAAGACCTCTTTGACCAAGGGGTCGAGGGGAAAGGTACTCAGCCGTGGTGTGGCATCACCTTTTTGCAATCGTGCCCACGAAAGTAAATTTTCTAGGAGCTGAAGCAACCCTTCTGAAGAACGCCGCATATCCTGAAAGATTTGGTCCCAAGCAGAAGGCTCAAAGAGCTTCTGATCGTCCACCCAGATATCTAAGAGTTGCTTGATTTTCCCGACTGGTCCTCGCAAATCATGGCTAATGATGGAAAAGAGTTTATCTTTTGTCGCATTCAAGTCTTCGAGCTTTTGTTCGCGTTCTTTGCGCGAGGTGATATCGATCATGACTCCTAAAAAGCCCAGCTCTTCATTTTCAGGAACTTCGAACTGCAGGACATAAAGAATAAAGGAGTGGAGTGTCCCATCTGCGTGAAGCAGTTCAACTTCTTCGGCGGCCATGGACTCTCTTGACTGCAGATCGAGATCGATTTTGTCAAAAATGGGACCGTTTTGGGACCCTAAGGCTTCGCTGTTGGACTTGTTGGGGAGCTGTTCCTTCGCGATATCCAACACAACGCAGAAGGATAAGTTCGCACTAGAAAATTTTCCCGTCTTAGTTTTGTAAAACAAGGGAATCGGGATCAAGTCGATGAGAGTTTCTAAGAGTTTTTGTTGGGCTAATTGGCGATTTTCTTGGATACTAGAACTTTGACGCGACAAAAGACTCAGAATTCCCCAGACTGAGATTTGAATCCAGAGAAAGATAAGGCCGTTCAAACTCGGGACAGGCAGAAACAAGGGGGGTAACAACAAACAGGAAAGGGCGTCCATCAGGACTAAAAGGAGGATCGCAGGCAGGGCTTTTAATCGTAAAGCGGCAAACACGGTGAGAGCCAGCGACCAAACCCACCAACCCCACAGGGCGTGGGTCAGGGCAAAGGTTAGGGTGGCGAGAGCGCTTAAACCCAACAAAAGCAACGCTGCAGGTTCTGGGCGCTTCCAAATGCGAAAAAATACAACCCCGGTTAAAGCCAGCAGAACCAGGGCATGGACCAGCCATAAAGGAGTTGGAACGATCGCCACCGCCCCAAAGGTTAAGCTGGCTTGGGCATAAAGGAGTATATACGCCGCTTGACGGCAAAACTGTTCCGAGCGAGGGGGGCGTAGCAGTTCCACCACAACAGGATAGGCCGAACTGGGGTTTCTTGCAAATATTCCTGGCGAAATTTACAATCTTTCTTATGTCAGAACAACGTTTAGAATCCGATTCGATGGGGACCATCCCCGTCGAGGCCTCTCACTACTGGGGCGCCCAAACCGAGCGAGCTCGGTTGAACTTTCAAGTTTCTCCGTATCGAGCTCCCCAGCCCTTTCTCAGAGCCCTCTGTGCAGTGAAAGGGGCCTATGCCGAAGCTAACCAAGCGCTAGGGAACTTGGAACCCCGATTCGCCGAAGCTTTGCTTCAAGCCGCTCACGAAGCTCAAGAGGGGAAATTTGATGAGGAATTTCCCCTGGATGTTTTTCAGACGGGTAGCGGCACCAGTTGGAATATGAATGCGAATGAGGTTTTAGCGGGAAGGGCGAACGAAATTCTGACGGGTAAACAGGGGGGCAAAACCCCCGTGCACCCCAACGACCATGTGAATTTCGGGCAATCTTCTAACGATGTGATCCCTGCGGTCCTCAATATTTCCTGCCGTTTAGAAACACAACGCCTTTGCCAGGCTCTTGAACGCCTCGCGGGAGCCTTTGAGGCCAAAGCTCAGGAGTTTTCTCAGATCGTCAAACTGGGGCGCACGCATTTACAAGACGCCGTTCCCATGACGTTAGGGCAAGAAATCGGGGGGTGGGCTCGGCAAATCCGTTTAGCCGTGGAACGTCTGCGTGGGGTCTACCCTCGCCTCGAAGAGCTGGCTTTGGGCGGTACGGCCTTAGGGACCGGCCTGAATGCCCCTCCGACGCTGGCCCCCCGGGCGATAGCTCAACTGGCAAGGCAATACTCGGTGCCCTTTCGACAAGCGGACAACCTCTTTGAAGCGATCTCTGCACGCGATGCCCAAGTCGAGCTGATGGGAGCTCTGAATACTACCGCCGTTTCACTCATGAAAATCGGGAATGACCTGAGGTTGTTATCCAGCGGTCCTCGGACAGGGTTTGCCGAGGTTCTTCTTCCTAGCCTTCAACCGGGAAGCTCCATCATGCCGGGTAAGGTGAACCCTGTGATGCTGGAAGTGCTGATTCAGGCTTGCGCCCATGTGATGGGGGTGGCCGTGACCGCAACCATCGCGGGGCAAAACTCCCCCCTGCAACTCAACATCATGATGCCGCTTTTAGCCCACGAGATCTTGTCGTCGTTGGATTTGCTCACCCGTACAGTGGACGCCGTGAACGACCGCTGTATTCAAGGCTTAGTGGCCGATTCCCAGCGTTGCGAAGAACAGGTGGAACGCTCTTTAGCCTTGGTAACGGCTTTGGCCCCGGCCATCGGTTACGATAAAGCGGCCCAAGTCTCAAAAACCGCGTTAACGACAGGTAAAACCCTTCGTGAAGTTCTGCGCGACGAAGGGCTTTTGAATGCCGAAACAGAAGCCTTGCTCGACCCGCGCTCCATGCTGGGTTCGGGGCGTTCAGTGTGAAGCTCTGGAGGGGGGTGTTCCTGGCAGTTGTGTTTCTAGGAGCAATGTTCCTGGGTGGGGTGGCAGTGGCAGGGGCTCAGCCTTTGCCCTTGTTGCAGTGGACGGGCTTCACGGTAGCCACCTACAACGACAACTCGCCGTACCTCTACTGGACGCCTGGCGGCAATTTAAATGTGGGGGTGGGACGCGGGGCTGATGATCAGTTCACGGCCGGTGGGCTGGTCAGTTCCCAAGCCAAACTTTCTACCCCTTGGGCGGATGGGCTGAGTTTGTCGTTAAATTATGCCCTCTATACCGACGATCAATACTACAGCATCGGGGCGATTGGGGTACCAACCCATACCCCTTGGCGAGAAGATGTGTTGACCTGTTTGGCCCAGACTCAAAAGCAGGTAGGGCCTTGGACGCTCTTGTCCGGGGCGGGCGTGTTGCTTCGGGGGAACCTAGGCGGTCAGGCTTTGCAAGACTCCGTTCATCTGACGATCAACGATCAAACTTTTCACCTGATCTACGCCTCTACCGGGGTTGGACCTCTGGTGAGCGCGGGGGTGGCCTACCGTCTTTGGTCGTTTCGTACGGGAGGGTGGTCGGGGCAGGTCAACGCCTGGGCTCGGGGAATTTGGGATGTTCTCGGCGTAGGGAATTCTCAAGCGGATTTCTTGGCACAGGCTCAGTTTTTTACTGGGGCCGTGAACTTTGAAGTTAGCACAGGATGGCGGGCCTCACACCCCGGCCTGGAAGCCTTTTTGTCGTCCATGTATTCGGGGGGATTCTTTGAGGATGCCAGTCTGAACTTCACGTTGGGAGAGGTTTCGTTTCGGGCTGGCTACGCGGTCAATCCCTTTGGGGCCGCACCGATTTCGCAATACCCGGCTTATCACGACATGAATCAGGAATTTCACTGGTCGGTGACTTGGGGAACAGAGGACCCACTGCCGTGGATCCTCCGCTTTTATCCGTAGATCTGACGTCTCAGTGACGTTTCAAGGTCCTGTTACTGACAGTTTTCAATGATACGGACTAACAGAACCCCATCAATGGCCTTAAGTTCGTCTTGAAGGGTGGCAGGAATGGTTCCCGACAAGTCAATGATGTTGTAGGCCACCTCACCCTTGTTGCGGTTGAGCATGTCGTCGATGTTGAGCTTGTGCTTGGCCAACACGGCGGTAATTTGTCCTACCATGTTGGGAACGTTCTTGTTGGCCAGAGTCAGGCGGGTTTTTCCGGTAGGTGCCATCTCGGCGGTGGGGAAATTCACGCTGTTCTTAATGTTGCCTCGTTCCAGGTAGTCGCGGATCTCGTCAGCGGCCATCACGGCGCAGTTGTCTTCCGCTTCGGGAGTCGACGCCCCCAGGTGAGGAATACAGATAATCCCCTCAACGCCTAAGAGTTCTTCTTCCGGCAGGTCGGTGATATATCCCCCCAAGCGGCCCGAGGCGAGCTCGGCTTTGATGGCGGCATTATCGACCAGACCAGAGCGGCTCAAGTTGATAATGCGGGCCCCTTTTTTGGTGCGGGCCAGGCGTTCCTTATTGAACAGACCTTTGGTTTCGGGGGTCAAGGGAACATGAATCGTAATGTAGTCAGACTCTGCCACTAAGGCGTCCAAGCTGGCGGCCTTCTTCACATTGGTGTTGAGCTTCCACGCGGCTTCGATGCTCAGGTAGGGGTCATAGCCGATGACCGTCATGCCCAAGGCCACGGCGGCATTAGCGGTCAGGACACCGACTGCCCCCAGACCGATAACTCCCAACGTCTTGCCTTGAATTTCAGGGCCGACAAACTGAGCTTTTCCCTTTTCGACAAGTTCGGGAACTTCATCGCCTTTGCCTTTCAGAGCTTGAGTCCAGGCCAAGCCTTGGACGATTTTTCGGCTGGATAACAACATGGCGGCTAGCACCAATTCTTTCACGGCGTTGGCGTTGGCACCAGGGGTGTTGAAAACAACAATGCCCTTTTCGGTGCACTTGGGAATAGGAATATTGTTCGTACCGGCACCGGCCCTGGCAATCGCCAGCAGGCTAGCAGGCAGGTCAAGGCTATGCATGTCCTGGCTTCGGACGAGGATAGCGTCCGGATTGACGATTTCGCTGGCGGTTTCGTAGTTGTCGCGGGGCAAGCGGTCCAAGCCGCAGGCCGCAATCTTATTTAAAGTCTGAATTTTATACACAGGTTTCTCCTTATTAGGCGTTGTTCTTTTCGAAAGCTTTCAAGAAGTCCACCAGCTTTTTGACGCCTTCTATGGGCATGGCGTTGTAAATGCTGGCCCGCATACCACCAACTGAACGGTGACCGGCCAAGTTGACCAGGCCTGCGGCTTCGGCTTCTTTGACAAACTTCTTATTCATCGCTTCGGAAGCTTCCGCTTCTGTGATACGGGTTAAGAAAGGGACGTTCATCAAAGAGCGGTCTTTTTTCTCGACAGGGCTGAAGAAGAATTTGGACTGATCGAGATAGTCGTACAAAAGCTTGGCCTTTTCAGCGTTGTGGGCAAAAAGGGTCTTGGTACCTCCGTTCTCTTTGATCCATTCCAGAACCAGACCCACGATGTAGATCGAGTAGCAGGGCGGGGTGTTGAACATTGAGCCGCTATCGGCGTGCACCTTAAAGTCCAACATGGCGGGTAGGCCAGCAGGAATTCGATCCATAAAATCTTTGCGAACAATCGTCAGGTTGACACCTGCGGGACCAAGGTTCTTTTGCGCCCCGGCAAAGACTAGGGCAAACTTATTGATGTCCAGAGGTTCGGAAAGGATACCAGAAGAAATATCGGCAATCAAAGGAACTTTCACTTCGGGCAGGGTGTGGTACTGAGTTCCTTCAATAGTGTTGTTGTAGCACAAGTAAAAATAATCGGCTTCAGGATCAGCGCCCGAGATGGGGGGCAGATAGGACCACTTCTTGTCTTTCGAGGAACCGACCACATTGGCTTTACCCAGCTTGGCCGCTTCTTCCACGGCCTTTTGGCTCCAGGCTCCAGTTTGAACAAAGTCAGCTTTCTTGTTCTTGGTCATGAAGTTCAGAGGAACCATGTGAAACTGAAGGCTGGCTCCACCTTGAAGGAACAAAACGTGGTAATCGTCGCTGACGCCTAAAATTTCGCGGGTGAGGTCTTCGGTCTTCTTAATGATGCTTTCGTACTGCTTGGAGCGGTGACTCATCTCCATGACCGATTGACCAGAGCCGTTCCAATCGAGCATTTCTTCTGCGGCCTTCTTGAGGACGGGCTCGGGCAACATGGAAGGCCCGGCGGAAAAGTTATATACGCGTGCCATGATCAGCACCTCCTGAGCCCGAGTATACGAACGGAAAGAGCCGTCGTCGAGTACGTTGATAAATATTGAACAGGTATTCTTTGCCTCTGCGGTAAAGCTAGATCGTTTACAAAAGCCGCACTTTCTTCTATGGTTCGACCAGGGGGCGATCATGTCGAAACTTGTCGTTGCGTTGGCGGGCTTGGGGACCATTGGCACGGGGTTAGCCCGGTTGATGTCCGAAAATCCTGCGGCCCAGGAGCGTTTAACCTTAAAAACGGTTTTGGTTCGTGATGCCAGTAAGCCTCGTCCCTTTCTTCCTGCTTCGGCAAAGTTGGTGACCAACCTGGAAGACGTCCTAAGCGATCCAGAAATTAATATTGTCGTGGAACTGTGGGGAGGGGTCGACGCGGCGCTCCTCTTATGCCGTAGTGCGTTGGCGGCCGGCAAACACGTTGTAACGGCCAATAAAAACCTCCTTGCTGAAAAAGGTCCCGAACTGTTTGCCTTGGCCCGTGAGCATGGTGTCACGATTGGCTTTGAGGCCAGTGTTTGTGCGGGAATCCCCATTATCCGAGTCCTGCGAGAAGCGCTTCGAGCGGAACGTATCCTTTCGGTGGAAGGTATCGTCAACGGCACCACAAACTACATATTGACCCGTATGAGCGAGGCGCGTGTCTCGTACGAAGAAGCCTTAAAAGAAGCTCAAGAGAAGGGCTATGCCGAACCAGACCCCACCTACGATGTGACCGGCAAGGATGCCGCCTGCAAAGCGGGAATCTTGGCAAGCCTTGCCTTTGGACGCTTTGTCGACACCCAGCACATTCCCACCAGTGGAATTTCCACGCTGGATGCCGAAGACGTTCGCCAGGCTGAAGCCATGGGCTACCGGATCAAGCTCATCGCGGCAGGGCGCCGCACCGATTCGGGGGCTTTAGACGTCGAGGTAGCTCCGGTGCTTTTGCCGCATGACCACCCGTTGGCGTCGGTACGCCTTGAGTACAATGCCGTCCTCGTCGAAAGTCAAGGTTTGGGCCGTACCGTCTACTCCGGGAAAGGAGCCGGTCCCGCCCCGACAGCGGTATCGCTTTTAGCGGACTTATTAGACGCTGCGGATGGTCGGGCCTTGCCGGCAGACGGTTCAGGCTTTACCGCATCCCCTGCCGTCTTAGAGCCCCCGCGTGACCAAATTGACCGTTATTATGTGCACCTATGTGTCCCCGACAAGCCGGGGGTTTTGGCCAAAGTGGCCGGGGTTCTGGCCGCTAGCCACGTCAGTCTGGCCAGTGTCCTTCAGCCCGAAGCCGAACCGGATGCCCAAAGTTTCATTCCTTTGATTTTGACGACCCATCGAGCGCGCCGTGAAAACCTTGAAGCGGCTCTGACTGAACTTAAGAAAGAAAACTGGGGCAAGCAGGTCGTCTTGCGGATTCAGGATCGTTAAAAATGTCAGAAACCATCTTAAACTTTCATGGTATTGAAGAGACCCTCAAAGACCCTCCCTCTGGGGCAGCCTTTTATTTAGGCAAAAGAAATGCCCGTACCGAGGCCCTCGCGGAACTCGCTAAAAAACAACGTATAGCTGTTCAGATTATCCCCGAAGAAGACTTTCGTCGCAGATTTGGTCCAGAGGCGCGTGGGGCGGCCCTGGTTCTCCCCGAAGGACGTAAAACTCGGGAAACCTCCTTGGAAAGTGTCCTGGCTGAGGTGGGGGAAAAGGCCCTCATTGTCCTGTTGGATGGGGTGACTGACCCTCAAAATTACGGGGCCATTTTGCGTAGTGCCGATCAATTCGGCGCCGATCTGGTGGTTTTACCCTCGCGCCGCTCCGCTTCAGATACTCCGGCCGTGTATGCCTCCAGTGCTGGGGCGGCGGCTTGGGTCCCGCATGCCATAGTCCCGAATTTGGCCCGAGCCGTAGAACAGCTAAAGCAGGCGGGTTTTTGGGTGTACGGCGCGGATATGAACGGCGTCAAAGCCGCTGAGGCGGGGATGACAGGTCGGGTCGCCCTTGTTCTGGGGGCCGAAGGTAAGGGCCTCTCGCGGCTGGTTCGCGAGTTGTGCGATGTGATTGTGTCGATCCCGACGCAAGGACGCCTGGATAGTCTGAATGTTTCCGTGGCCGCCGGTATCTTGATGTACGAAGTCCAACGTTCCCGCTAAGCGAACTTACCAACTAGACGAAAGGTCTTGCCTAGTGTATGAGTCCAGGACGGAGGCGGATCTTGAGTGTCAAAAAAGGACTTTTGAGTCTTTTCTTAGTGAGTATTTTGGGGGTCGGCGCGTTATCAGCCGGCCCGGTACTGATTCTGGATTACCATACTTTTTTAGGGACAAAAACTTCGACCCTTGATTACAGTGACCAAGTCATGGGCCAACAGTTGGACCGCATGGCGGCCTTGGGCTTTAAGTTCGTCACGTTGCCTGACGCAATCGCCGGGAAGACGGGGCCAGACTTGTCGATCGTCCTGACGATTGATGACGGCAATCACAGCATTTTTCAGGCTTTGCATAAAGTCTTTGAACCTCGACACCTGAAACCCTTTTTGTTTATTTACCCTCATGCCATTGACCGAAGCCGGTTTACCATCACCTCGGCCCGTGTTCACGAGCTGGAAAAAGAAGGCTTTTTATTTGGAGCCCATGGCTACTACCACTTACCGATGACGGAACATGCCTGGAGCACCGATCCCGAACAAGTTCGGCACGAAGCGTTGTGGCCAGCTGAACCACTCACCAAAATTCTGGGGTATCGCCCCACAATGTTTGCTTACCCCTATGGGCTGGCTCCCGAAGCGGTACAGAAGCTTGTTCTTTCGGCAGGCTACACCTGGGCCTTTGCCGCCGATGATAAGATAGTTCCCGTGGATTTTTCAGACCCGCACTTGTTGCATGGGTATGTGCCCCGGACCATTGTTTATCACTGGAACCTTCCCATCTTGATGCGGTATTTAGAGCACTACGCGGCGGAGCACCATTTGACCCTGCACGGAGCCAGCTAACCGCTACTTGACGGCCAACTGCAACCAGGTCATATCATCCAGGCGGGGAACTCCCGCTTGGAAGTTTTCGACGGCTTTGAGCAGGCGGGGGATGATTTCTGTCCCCTGGTTCAGGCTTTCGAGAAGGTGGGTCAAGAGCCGTTCTTCGCCCCACTCTTCACCGGCAGGGTTCACTTGTTCGGTAAGCCCATCGGTGTAAAATAAAAGAAAATCTCCCGGGCGGATATGAAAACGGTACAGTTGAGGGGAGAGCGCCTGGTCGATCCCCAGAGGTAAATTCATACTCGGAAAACGGAGGGGGCGAGGCCGTCCGCCTCGGATGATCCAGTTGTGCCCATGACCCATGTCCGCGATCACCACTTCATGGCGTCGCCAATCCACCAGTAAAAAAACAGCCGTTAAATACTTTTCGAGGTGAAAGGTGCGAATCAAAGCCTCGTTGAGCTGTTGAATCAGGGTTTTGAGTCCCTTGCGATAATCATAAAACTCCAGAACGCCCCACAGTAAACTGGTTAAAATGGAAGCGGCAGCCCCTTTGCCCGAAACATCCCCCAATGCCAGGAATAAGCGGCCGTCCGGCAATTCGTGGATATGATAAAAATCTCCCCCTAGACCTTTGGCCGACTGGGAAAAGGCTTCGGCTTGCCACTTTTCATGGTCATATCTAGCTTGTCGGGGGACCAGGCGCTCCTGAAGTTGCCCGGCGAGGGTGATGTCTTCTTGGGTGATGCGCGATAAGTACGACAGGATGTCTTTCGAAGAGAAAATCCCCGCGAACTTACCGCCGGTGGACGTCAAAAGAAAATAGTAAATCGAGGCCCGGTCCATCTGCGATTGAAGTTGTTCGACGACATGAAAGAGGTTATCATGCTGGTCAAAAGCAGGTGCCGATTCGACAAGACTGCCGATGGGCTTTTTATTGAGAATCTCCTGGCCAAAGGGTTTCCCTAATTGGGCAAACAACGCCTGACGGGTAATCAGACCGAGGGCTTTTCCATCTGCGGCACAGATTCCGAGCGCTAAGAGATCAGGAACTTGTTGAAATTCATGAGCTACGTCCTCGACTCGAGTATCATCAAAAACAAAGCGAAAACTGCTAGCAACGCGCAGGAGTGAAGCCCCATAGGCTTTGTCTGAGACGATGGTCTGAAGCACGGGCGAAGACGTGAACGTCGCCTTTGCTTCCGTAAGTTCTACTTCTGAAGGTTCCATCTTAGACTCCTTAGGAGGAGTCTAGAAAACCATTGTTAAACTTTGATGAGATTTCCGAGAGTTAAGGCATCTGTTGGCCGCGGGCCGTCTCGAAAAGAAGGTACCATTCTTCACGGGTCAGGGTCAGGTCCACGGCGGTAGCACAGGCCGTCAAACGGTCGCTTTGGGTGGTCCCTAAAACGGGAACAATCTGCGCCGGGTGCCGTAATAGCCAGGCTAGGGCGACGGCTTCGGGGGCAACCCCGTGATCACTAGCTAAACGGGTGACCAGTTCTGCCGTCGCGCGGTGTCGAGGGTCGGCGGCTTGAGTATTGGTGACCACACCACGGGCTAAGGGGCTCCAGGCCTGCAGGGAAACGCCCTGAAGCCGACAGTATTCCACCAAACCTTCCCAGCCGTTGGGGTACCTGGCCGGGAACTGGTTGAACGAGATTCCCGCCTCGGCAAACCCGTGGTGCAGTAAGCTCATTTCCACTTGGTTGACGACGAGAGGTTGGCTTAAGAAACTTTGTAGGTAGGCCAACTGGTCTCGGTTTTGGTTGCTGACCCCAAAATAACGAACTTTCCCCGAACTCTTCAGCGTTTCAAAAGCTTCGGCGATTTCTTCACCTTCGGCAAGAACATCAGGGCGGTGCAAAAGAAGAATATCCAGGTGGTCGGTGTTGAGTCGCTTGAGGCTGGCTTCAGCACTGCGCAGAATGTGCTCTTTACTAAAGTCAAAACGTTGGGGGGTCCCGGGAGGCTCATCTTTCCAACGGATACCACACTTGGTCTGGAGGACCATTTGGTTCCTCAAAGAGGGGGTTTCTTTGAGAATGCGGCCAAACACCGCTTCGGCGCGGGTTGCCGCGTAGATGTCCGCGTGGTCAAAGAAATTGATGCCCAGGTCTAGGGCGGTTCGAATGAAGGTTCGGGCTTGGTCCTCGTCCTGAGCCGATAACTGGGTAGACCGATCCCAACCGCCGCCTAAGCCCATGGTGCCGGCACAAAGGCGTGAAACAGTTAGATCGGTATTCTTTAGAGGTAGGTATTGCATAGACATAAAACCATTATACCGCCTTTTTGCGGTGTTGTGCTCGAAGAAGTGCGGTTTTAACCCCATCGTTGAGTACGAAGGTAAAGACGGCAGACATGAGGATCACCGTTCCCGTGGCCAGGGGGGGAATGGCGGGGAGGCCAGGAATTCCTAGGGTGAGCATCACTCCTACGACGGCCATGTCTGCCAAAGTAATCCAAAACAATTGGGGGCTGGGGGCCGATTCCCAAAAGTGACCGCGTTCTCGGACCATGAAGACGGTCAAAAGACCAAAGTAGAAAAGGATGGCAAACGAATACGAATTCAAGGTCGAAGCTTGTCCCGAAGAACCTCCCGCTCCCACGGTACCGCCCAGGTGAAACAGATTCATCCCCACAGCTAAAATCGCCAAGGATTCGAGGACTACGAGTCCCCCGATGACGGCTGAGGTGCGCACAAGAGCGCTGATGTCCCAGGTGTCCGGTTCTTGAGACCAACGGGCCCTGTCGGTAGAAATGGAAAGCGTCACAAAGTCAATCATGAAAAGGAGTAAGACGACGTCAAACGCCGACACGACAAATTGGTGGGTCAAAAGGAACGCTGCCACGACAAAAACCACAATCTGAAAGGTTTTGACCACTTTATTGAAGATCCAGGTGAGGATGCGTTGGTAGATCATCCGGCCCACTTTGACCAAATCGACAATATTGGCTAGACCATCGCCAGTTAGTACCGCACTGGCCGCGCCTTTGGCAACATCGGTGGCACTGGCCACCGCAATCCCTACTTCAGCTTGCTTCAGCGAAGGGGCGTCATTCAGCCCGTCGCCCGTCATACCAACAATATGACCACTTTTCTGAAGCGATTCGACGATATTGAATTTGTCTTGGGGGTAAATCTCGGCAAACCCATCGCTGGCTTCAGCGACCTGGCCAGCTTCCTGCACGTTACGGGCATGTGCTTCTTCAAAAACAGTCGAGGAGGTGATGGCGTCTGACAAGCCTACTTGTCGTGCCGTTTCGCGGGCAATCGGCAGGGCATCACCGGTGAGCATCTTGACCTTGATTCCCAGATTACGTAATTCGCTGATCAGTTGACCCGCATCGGGCCTCGGGGGGTCGTACAGGGCGATCAGTCCAGCCATCGACAGCTGTTCACTTTTTTTTACGGCGACGGCCAGGGTACGATAGCCTTTATCGGCGTACTCGTGGGCTTTTTCGGTGAGGCTCGCCAGGTTTGCCCCGGTCATTTCCGCCAAGACATTCACCGCGCCTTTATAAACGGTCAGGGATACTCCGTTGTTCTGAACCTCGGCTTCCGTGCGTCTGGTTTTGGGGTCAAAGGGAATAAATCGTTTTTGTTGCCAAGCCTCCGGTTTGAGCCCTTGGGCTTGGGCGGCGTGTAAAAACGCCAGGTCGATGGGGTCATGGTTGGCTTCCTGCGAGGCGAGGGCTCCCCACAAGAGGATTTCCTCTTGGGTAAAGCCCTCTAAAGGAATCACCCCGGCAACCGTCAATTCGTTTTTAGTGATGGTGCCTGTTTTATCGGTGCACAACGTGTCCATGGTCGCGGCGTCTTCGGCGGCAGAAAGGCGTGTGACCAAAACGCCGCGTTTCACGAGTTCTAACGAGCCGACGGCCATGCTGATGGTAAACATGGCTGGCAAAGCCACGGGGATCGAAGAAGCCATCAAGACAAGGGCTAACGATAAAACATTCCACAGGTTAATTCCCAAAAGCATGGCGGCGATAAACGCCAAGGCCAAAGTCCCCCCCACGATGATCAAAAGCCAGTTCACGACTTGGGCAATGACCTCTTCCATGTGGAGTTTGGGTTTTGCCGTCTGAACCAGTTCGGTGGTTTTACCAAAGAAGGTTTTGGAGCCGGTTAGCTCAACCTGGGTCGTGGCCTCGCCACTTTTGACGATGGACCCCGAGTATAATAGGTCGCCGGGAGCTTTAGGGACCGTCAGGGATTCGCCGGTAAGAGCGGCTTGATCAGCCTCTAATTGTCCATCCGCCAATTTCACGTCGGCCGGGACAAAATCTCCAGCTCGGACGCGTACGACGTCTCCGGGGACGAGTTCGCGGGCTGGAACCAATTGCCATTTTCCATCCCGCAGGACCCGGGCGTTGATCCTCAGTTTTTGCTTTAGAGTCTCGACGGCCTTGGAAGCTCGCACTTCTTGCACAAAGCCCAGAATGGCGTTGAGCACGAGGAGGGCGAGGATGATGTACAAGTCGAGCGTTTTTCCTAGGATGGCGGATAAAATCACCACGGCCTCAAGCATCCAGGCCGTTAGTCCCCAGAATTTCTTAAGGAACACAAGAACTAAGTTTTTCTTAGGTTCGGGAACTTCGTTATACCCGTAGGTTTCGGCACGCTGGCGGGCTTCTTCTTGGGTCAGACCCAAGAGAGTTGTGGTGTCTTCTTGAGAACTGGCATTATTAGAAATGGAATCTGACATAAAAACCCTGACTTCATCGCAATCTTAACTAAAAAAAGTTACTCTTTCATAAAAGACCAAAAGGATCGATTAGATCAAGCTGGAGCGGACGAGTACCAGCGGACAACTCCCACCTTATTGCGGCGGGCATTGTAGATCATGCCGCCATTCCAATATTCTAACGCGGCAATGAGGCTGTTCCCCCCATCGCTTTCGTCGCTAGAAGGGCCTCGGTAACTGGCTAAGTTCAAAAAGGTGTCAAAGTCACCTTGGTACAGGGCGGTTTGCCGACGGCGAAAAAACTCATTCCACTCTTCGAGATTTTGAAACCCGTCCCCTTCGTCTTCGACGATAAAACGGGCCCTTTTGCGCAAATCGTACCAAACTCGAAGTATCTTGGCAGGGTTGCCCTTATTTCCGTGCTTGATGCCGTTTTTAATCAATTCGGAAAGCTGTTGTTCCAGAAGGTTGCCTTCCAAAAAGGCCGAAGGGCATTCGGCGAGAATCTCACTGGCAAAAATGCGTACTTTGCTCAGGTCACTGGGAAACTCGGCGTACTTCATGCCTTGGGCATCAAAAAGTTCATTGCGGTCATCGACAATCAGCTTTCGGACGATCAGGTAGTTCGCCATCTTACTTCCCAGCCTTCGCTTCGTCCAAACTGGCAAAAACTTTGACTAAAGTGATGATGTTGCTCATTTCAAGAACTTTTTTGGGTGTTCCTGTGAGCCCCACCATGCGGACTTCACCTTGCAAAGAACGAGCTTTTTGAACTAAACGGATCACGGCTCCAACCCCCGAGGAATCTAAATATCTGACATGACTGAAATTGAGGATGAGTTGCGGTCGGCCGTCTTCCATCTGACGCGAAACCTGGTTACAAAAATCTACGGACGCGTAAAGGTCTAGATCGCCTTGGGGTGTGGCTACAAGCTGGCCCTTTGCGGGTCCGTTTTCAAGGTGCAGTTCCATACAGCCCTCCTGGCGTCCAGAATTCGGGGTCGCTGTAATGCGTTCATGAGAAAATGATGAGCATTTTATGAAAAACCTTTGGATTTAAAAAAAGGCCGGTCTGGTGACCGGCCACATTTCAGTTGAGATCGTAGAACACGGAACGATTAGAACGTGTAGCGAAGGTCTAAGCCGAAGGTGTTGCTCGAAGAATCGCTGGTCCCATTGAAGGTGGTTTTATCACTGCCGACGCTGGTCGAGTACAGGTAGTAAACAGCAATGTAGGTATCCGAAGCCAGGTTGAAAAACACCCGAGGTTTGATGTCGAGCTGGGCTTGCTTGTTTTCTGTCATCGAACTTAAGGTCGCCGAAGAGGGTAAAACAGCGGTAGAGCCACTTATCGTTGCTTGCTGAACACCGGCAAAGTAGGTGGCTCCTAACTCGAGGGTGGTTACTTTGTCGACGGCGTAGTCCACATAGGGGTTCACGTGCCAGCCTAAAGTGGCTTTGTTGCTCGAGGCGTCTTGGGCACTGCTGTTACCGGCAAGGTACTCGTAAAGTGTGACTCCAGGGGTAAAGGAACCTACATTATAGGTCACTTTTTGGGTCAGGAAGGTATACCCCGTCGTGGAGTAAGTATTCAGATTGACGGCGCAGTA